>DATNKF010000602.1:0-5088 GCA_035603555.1 Allostellaceae bacterium | reverse complement strand
CGACCGCGCCATCGTCGACGCCGGCCTGAAGGCGCTCGCCTTCGACCCGGGCCCGCCGCTCGTCTACGACGAGCCCGCCGCCACCTACGAGCGTGCCTCCGACGAGCACGGCCGGCTCGCCGTCTCGGCCGCCACCAACCGGCTCAACATCGGCGACAAGATCCGCCTGATCCCGGCCATTGCGACCCGACCGTCAACCTCTACGACTGGTATGTCTGCATCCGCGCCAACCGCGTCGTCGAGCAGCTCTGGCCGATCACCGCGCGTGGTGTGGTTTATTAAATTCGTCGACTGGCCATACCGGAAGCCGGCCCGGTGTGATTTGAGCGAGCGGACGCATCCCGCGGCTAACACGTGGTCAGACCAACGGCCGACGAGCACGTCGAGTCCGCATATGATCCAAGCCGGACCTAAGCAACGGGACAGCCGCTCTTCGACGGCAGTGGGTCAATCGGATATATTGTTCCCGGGCCGGCGTTGTGGTTTCCTTTGCCGCTGCTCCGGGGAGAGTGAACATGTCCCAATTTCTGTTAATTCACGGAGCCTTCCACGGCGCTTGGTGCTGGCATAAGGCTATTCCCGAATTGGAAAAGCACGGCCATCGCGCCCAGGCGATCGATTTACCGGGTCAGGGCCAGGATCAAACGCCGCTCGGGAATGTGACGCTTGATACCATGGTCGACCGGATCGTCACAGCGTTGACAACGCTGGCCGGCCCGGTCGTGCTGGTCGGTCATTCCTTGGCTGGCATGGTGATTTCAGCAACTGCGGAGAAAGCGCCCGACCGGATCAAGACGCTCGTTTTTCTAAGCGCATTCCTGCCGCGCGATGGCGAATCGTTGCTCGCCATGGAACACCGCAACCCGAAGGCCGCGGTACCAAAGTGCATGATTGTCGACGCGGATCACATCAGCGCTACAATCATGCTCGATAAAGTCCGCGAACTCTTCTATCACGACTGCACCGATGCCGATGTCGCCTATGCAAGTGCGCGCCTGCGTCCACAGGCGCTCGCGCCTCTATCGACCCCGGTTCATGTGACGCAAGAGCGGTTCGATCGTATCCCGCGAGTCTATATAGAATGCACCGACGATCACGCGCTCGCCGTTGAGATGCAACGTGACATGATTGCTAAGTCCCCGCCGGTCGATGTGCGCACGCTGCATTCGAGCCACTCGCCTTTCCTGTCGATGCCAGACAAGCTTGCGGCAGCTTTGACGGACTTGTGAGATCATTTCGGCTGGCCTTGCCGGCACGAGGTTTTTCCCGAGCCCGCCCGTCTCTGGGCTTGTGTGCGACGTTCGCCGTCGTACGATCATCCTCGCTTGAAAGCATACCGCGCCTTCGCGTCCTGCAATCTGATTGCCTAAACGCACCGGGGCGTCGGTCCGCGTGGCACATTCCGGACCTCGCCGGTCAGCATCTGCGCGGCTGGGACGAGCGGCGCCAGGCGGTCGACAAGGCCGGGCGGAACCGTGATCTGTTGATCCGCAACGGAATCGGCTGCCCGACCCGCACCGGGAGCTTCGAATTCGAGGCGGCGAGCGGGGTCTATACCGAGCTGCAATGCGGCTCTGACATCTTCATGGAGGCCGATTACGGGCGCAACCGCGACCGCGACGGCGCGCCGACCAAGGCCTTCGAGCCGAGCCTCTTCGTCTGGGCGACGGTGATGAGCAGACCGGCCGAGGACCGCGCCATCGTCGACGCCGGCCTGAAGGCGCTGGCTTTCGATTCAGGCCCGCCGCTCGTCTGCGACGAGCCCGCCGCCGCCTACGAGCGCGCCTCCGACGAACACGGCCGCCTCGCCGTCTCCGCCGCCACCAACCGGCTCGCACTCGGCGACAAGATTCGGCTCGTCCCCGGCCATTGCGACCCGACCGTCAACCTCTACGACTGGTACGTCTGCATCCGCAACAACCGCGTCGAGCAGCTCTGGCCGATCACCGCCCGCGGCGCGGTTGATTGAGAGGACCAGTCACTACTTTGAAGGCCGATCCGATGTCATTGGAACGCGGACACAATCCTACGGCTAAAGGTTGGCAAGACAACAGCCCGTCCTTTAGGTCCGCATCATCCCGGGAGCAGACATTGCGGAAGGCGCGACGCTGCCGCCGGTCCAACGGCCGCGTCGCGCATGCAGTCGATGTTACTCGACGACGAGAAGCGGCTTAAGAGCCACGGGCCGGGATAGGTTGTAGAAATTGGGCGAGGTTGCCATCACCGCCTTGTGAATCTCGGCAAACTGCTCTTTGGTGCCGTTGCCCTTGATGCGCACCTTGTACCGCAGGTTTTCGTAGCCCGCCGGCACGGCGGGATCGATGCCGAGGAAACCGCGGAGGTCGATCTCGCCTTCGGTCTCGATCGCGAGGCTCTCAAGAACGATCCCGCGAACCGCGCACTGCGCCACGTAGCCCACCATCATGCAGGCGTTGAGCGCTGCGATCAGGTGTTCCTGCGGATTGGCAAACCGGTTCGAGCCGCCCAGCTCGCAAGGCTCGTCGATGTCGATCGCGAAGCGGCGCGCCACCTCATTGCCGCCGATGCCAAAGCCCTCGACTTCGGCGCGGCTCCGTGTCTGGCCTTGCCAGGTCGTGGCGACACGCCAATGGGTCTTGCTTTTCGCGGGCTCCGTCCTGACGCCCTCGATTAGGGCGAACAGGTCGTCGACGTTGATGCCGTTGACGACAGTCGGTGCAACGGTCTTTGCGAGGCCGTCCATGGCCGGTCTCCTTTCGCTTGCTCGAGTGGTTGAAAAGGCTGTGGCAGGCTCACTGCAGCGTGGCGAGCGCTGCCTGAATACGCTGGCCCTGGCCTTCGGTGATCAGGCCGGTGAGCACCTTGCCGAAATGCGGATGCCGGGCACCCGAATGGATGTATTGCCAGCGATAGGCCGCAAGGAAGGCAGCCTCGATCGTCCGCGCCTCGTCCGCGTCCACTGCACGCCCGCAATGGGCAGCGAAGTAGCCCGCGTCGGCGGCACTCTGCTCCTTCAAGATTCCGTCTACCGCGGCCACGAGTTCGATGAAGTCGTCGACCGCCCGGTCGCGTTCCTCCACCGAGAGCGTGGCGTCGTGCCGTACCAGCTCGAGTTCGTCGAGGATCGCGTGCTGGCACTCTTCTTTCCAGTGATAGAGGAACACGTCCTTGAACAGCCCGGACAGCTCGCTGTCGGAGTCGATGCTCCGGCGATAGTGAAGCTGGGTGAACAGTTCGATATGCAATGTCAGCGTCAGCACCGCCCAGGTGCTCTTGCCGAGCACGGCGCGGGCGACGGCGTCGGGGTCGACGTCGAAGCGGTAGCCGTCGGGCAAAACCTCGGCGACCATCGCATCGATGCGGCGAAACAAGGCCTGGTGCTTCAGCTCCTCACCACTGAACCGTACCAGCGCTTCGACCACAACCTGGTCGCCGAGCGCGTGAGCGCAGCTCAGCTCTAGGACCTTGGCGTTGATGAAGCGCTCGACCAACCCAAAGACGTTGGCGTAGGTGCGGCCCTGGATCTGGCTGACGAACCGTCTTTCGTCGGCCGATAGCGTCGTGAACGCGTCGGCGAGCGAAAGCCCATCCGGGAGGAACTTGTGGGCGGCATCGAAGTGGCGCCCCCGGATCACATCCTCGTCGATGTCCCAGTAAACCCGTTTGGACGATTGGATACAGCGGGCGTAGCGGCTGCCGCCGAGGTTCGCGTCGGTTGCAGTCATTGTCCGCCTCCTTACCTATCCTCGTGTGTCGGCGGCGTCCAAGAGCCGACCGCCGATACCGCAAATCTGTAAGCTGGCAGACGGCCGAGGGTCTATGACCGCTCCGCCGGAAAAAATGACCGGAACGCCGGATCCTGATACCAAGGAGGTATGGACGCCTTATCAGATGTCTTAAAGGTCGCACACCTGACCGGCGGCGTGTTTCTGCACGCCGAGTTCTTCGCACCTTGGTGCATCGCGTCACACCTCACGCCTGAGTATTGCGCGCCGGTTCTCGGATCTGCGTCCCATCTCATCCTCTATCACTACATCGTCGAGGGCGGCTTTAGCCTTCGCATCGAAAGGGACGACGGGGAGGCCCTCGCATTCGGGCCGGGTGACGTCGTGCTGCTCCCCCGCAACGACCTGCATTTGATGGGCAGCGATCTAAGCATGCCGCCGGTAATGAGCAGCGAAATCATCCATCCGCCGAAGAATGGCGGGCTGTTCTCGATTCGCCATGGCGGCAATGGGGCATGCACCCGGATGGTCTGCGGCTTCCTCGGCTGCGATAGCGCCGAGAGCAATCCAGTGATCGCGACCTTGCCCCCTGTGCTCAAGCTCAATCTCGAGGAAGGCGGCGCGGCGGAATGGATCCGCTCGACTTTCCAATATGCCGCGGAGGAGGTGGCCGCCGGCCGCCCAGGATCGGAGACTGTGCTGGCCAAGTTATCCGAGTTGCTGTTCGTTGAAGCGGTGCGGCGCTACGCCGAGACCTTGCCGGAGGGCCAGACCGGATGGCTCGCCGGATTGCGCGATACCCACGTTGCGCGCGCGCTCGCCCTGCTTCATCGCGATATCGCGCGGCCCTGGACCGTGGACGAGCTTTGCCGCGAGGTAGGCCTGTCGCGTTCGGCGCTGGCCGACCGCTTTATCCGTCTGATCGGCGTGCCTCCGATGCACTACGTTGCGAGCTGGCGCATGCAGGTCGCAACGCAAAAGCTGCGGAACACCAGCGCGTCCCTCGCCCAGGTGGCCGAAATGGTCGGCTACGAGTCCGAGGCCGCCTTCTCCCGCGCGTTCAAGAAGGCGGTCGGCACGGCGCCGGCCACGTGGCGACGTTTAAGCAGCTAAAGGCCTTGGGGCCGCTACAGCATCGGCTGCCGCAATATCACCGGGGCACGGCACCTTCGAGTTCGAATCGGCGAGCGGCGTCTACACCGAATTACAATGCGGCTCGTACATCTTCATGGACGCCGATTACGGCCGCAACCTCGACCATGACGACGCGCCGACCAGGGCCTTCGAGCCGAGCCTCTTCGTGTGGGCGACGGTGATGAGCCGCCCGACCGACGACCGCGCCATCGTCGACGCCGGCCTCAAGGCGCTCGCCTTCGATTCGGGC
>DATNKF010000601.1:0-3244 GCA_035603555.1 Allostellaceae bacterium | reverse complement strand
CTCGGGCGCCAATGCCGAGCTTGGCCGGGCGATCCTCGACGCTGCGCAGCTTGCACTGTTCGAGGTCCCCGGCGAGCGGCTGATCCTGGTTCCGCGCGACACTGCCGGCACTGCGGACGGGGCCGCCAAGGCGGCGCGGGCGGTCATCGACGACGGAGCGAAGCTGATTCTCGGGCCGCTGCTCGCGACCGAGGTACAAGCGGTCAAACCGCTGGCCCGCGATGCTCATCTCAACATCATTGCATTTTCGACGGTGACCGAACTTGCGGGCGGCAACACTTTCTTGATGGGATTTCTGCCGCGACAGGAGGTCGTCCGCGAGGTCGGCTATGCACGTGATCGTGGGTTTGTCCGTTTCGCCGCACTGGCACCGAATTCCCCCTACGGACGTCTGATGGCCGACGCGCTGCGCGAATTTGCCTCGGCGAGCGGCGCCACGGTGACTCGGGTCGAATTCTACGACCCCCGCGCCGACGACACCGCACCGGCGGTTCAGCGGCTGCTGCCCGGGGCGAGTCCCTCCACAGCGCCGGCTCCAGCCGCCGCGGGCGCGCCCCCGCTCACCGCCCTCCTGCTGCCGGAGGGCGGCGAGCGGCTCAGGCAAATTGCCCGTCAGATAAGAGAAGCGTCGCCTGGGGGGAAGCCGCTACAGTTGCTCGGCAGCGGGCTGTGGGACGTGCCCGACCTCGGGAGCGAGCCGGCATTGGTTGGCGGCTGGTTTGCCGCCTCCCCGCCGGAGCTCCGGCGCAGCTTCGCAGAGCGCTTCCAGGCGACCTATGGCCGCGCCCCGCCGCGCCTGGCGTCGCTCGGCTATGATGCCGCGGCACTTGCCGCGGTGCTGGCGCAAGACGAAGGCGAACCCTTCTCGCAGCAGGCAATCCTCCGCCCAAATGGGTTCACCGGGGTTGACGGGCTGTTTCGCTTCGCCCCAGGGGGCCTAGTGCAGCGCGGCCTTGCGGTGCTCGAGGTCGAGCCGGGGGGCGATGTCGTTGTCAGCCCGGCACCGCGGAGCTTCCAGGATCTCGCCTACTGAGCCGAAGAAAATGTTCGTTCCGTCGCAGTTTAGGCTGCGGTCGGCAAGGAATCCGCCTTTCCGCCGATCTAGAACCGGGGCGGCGCCGCAAGACACTAGACGACGAAACCGTTGCACATCGGTGCTTCGGTCCCTATATCGGCTTAATCGTGTTTCGATAAGGGCACAGCACCACGCGGTGTGCTCACGAGCGGCCGAACAGCGCTTCCCCGAAATTGAAATGTGATCTGACCCGGCGCGTGCGGTGGGCCAGAATCTTTGTTCTTACTTCTAAGGAAGCTCGATGACTACCGGTACCGTGAAGTGGTTTAACGCCCAAAAAGGCTATGGCTTCATCCAGCCTGAGGACGGCTCGAAGGATGTATTTGTTCATATCTCCGCGGTTGAGCGAGCGGGTCTGGGGAGCCTGCATGAGGGGCAACGGATCAGCTACCAACTCGAGCGCGGGCAGCAAGGAAAGACCTCGGCGGTCGACCTGCAAGTAGCCTAATGCGAACGGCACTGGCGGCGCCTCTGGCTGCCGCCAAGTGCCCCCCGCTCCCGGAAGGTGAGTATGTCAGAACATAAATTCCGCGTCGGCCAAGCGGTGGAATTCTTTCCTGATCCTGGGGTCGATCGCTCCAGTAGAGGCCGTTACACCATTGTTCGTCTGCTTCCGCTCGAGGGAAATACGCCTCAATACCGAATTAAAAGCGCGCTGGACGGGCAGGAGCGGCTGGTGCGCGAGAGTCAACTGGGCGTGCGGTAGTTCTGAGCTTTTGGTTGGCCCACGAATTTCTTTTCCATCTGATTTTTAAAGGAGAGCGGCCAGCACCGCATTGAGGCGTTGCCGGCCAGCGCCGGTCGCCGCGAGGCGCTCCTGGTCGAGGGTCAGAAATCCGCCCTCGAGCAGCGGCGCGAGGCGACCACGAAACAACGATTCGACGTCTTGGCCGGCGGCGCCTTCGAGCCGTACGCGGTCAACGCCCTCGGTAAGGCGCAGTCCCATCATCAGCATCTCTTCGACCGCAGCGTCACGGTCGATCGCCGCCATCTCTTCGATCCCGGTTCCCATTCGCTCAACAGCAGTGAGCCACCTCTCCGGGGCTCGGTGCTGCCTGGTCGCGAATTTGCCTCCATCTCGGGTGAGCCGACCGTGCGCCCCGGGGCCGATGCCGACGTAATCCTGGTAGCGCCAATAGGTCAGGTTATGCCGGCACTCGGCGCCGGGCCGCGCATGATTGGAGATCTCGTAGGCCGGGAGGCCGTGCACCGCGAGCCGGTCCTGCGTCGCCTCGAACAGTGCGGCAGCGGTTTCCTCTTCCGCCGGGACCAGATCGCCCCGCCGCTCCAGGGTGGCGAAAGCTGTCCCAGGCTCGATCGTCAGCTGATAGAGGGAGAGATGCTCGCCGGCCATCATCAGCGCCTCGTCGAGCTCGTTCCGCCAAGCGCTGATGCTTTGCCCCGGCCGGGCATAGATCAGATCGAAGGAGAACCGTGCAAAACTATCGGCAGCACATTCGATGGCGGCAATCGCCTCGGCTCGGTCGTGGAGCCGTCCGAGCAGACGCAGCGCCGCCGGGTCGAGCGCTTGGACGCCCAGCGACAGCCGGTTGACGCCAGCCGCGGCAAAGGCGCGGAAGCGCGCGGCTTCGGCGGAGTTGGGGTTGGCCTCGAGGGTCACCTCCACATCGGGTGTCATGGTCCAGTGCGCCCCGACCCGGTCGAGCAGCACCGCCACCGTCTCGGGCGGCATCAACGACGGGGTGCCGCCGCCGAAGAAAACCGAGCCGATCGCACGGTCCGGTAAAAGCTCGGCGTGATGGTCGAGATCGGCGAGCAACCCCTGGGTCCACCGCGCCGCATCGACACCTTCGCGGACATGGCTGTTGAAATCGCAATACGGGCATTTCGACCGGCAGAATGGCCAGTGAATGTAGACGGCGAGCGGCTCGGCGGCATTCATCTCAACGGCCCCGGAAGCAGCCCTCGACGAGCTTGGCGAAGGCGCGGGCGCGGTGGCTGATCAGGTGTTTTGCCGCCGGCTCGATTTCGCCGAAGGTCGCCTCCCCGCCCGCGGGCACGAAGATCGGGTCGTAGCCGAAGCCGCGTTCGCCGCGCGGCGGCCAGACCAGGGCTCCAACGACCTCGCCGCGGAACAGCTCGAGATCGCCGTCGGGCCAGGCAAGCGCCAGCACCGCGACGAAGAAGGCGCTGCGGTCCTGCTCGTCG
>DATNKF010000600.1:0-2841 GCA_035603555.1 Allostellaceae bacterium | reverse complement strand
CGCACGGTTCCTCAAGGCCGCGATCGAGGAGCTCGAACGGCCGGAATGAGCGGGCTCGGATGCCGCTTTTCCGATTACTACTCAATATTCTATGGATCGTTACCGGCGGCATATGGATGGCGGCCGGCTGGCTGCTCGCCGCGGTCATCATGGCGATCACCATCATCGGCCTGCCGTGGGCGCGGGCGGCGTTCAACATCGCCCTCTACACTCTGCTGCCGTTCGGTCAGCAAGCGGTGTCTCGCGCCGAATATACCGGGCATGAGGATATCGGCACCGGCCCGCTCGGCGCCCTCGGGAACATCGTCT
The DNA here is from genome assembly GCA_035603555.1 of Allostellaceae bacterium. Taxonomy (GTDB): domain Bacteria; phylum Pseudomonadota; class Alphaproteobacteria; order ATCC43930; family CGMCC-115725; genus AP-15. The sequence continues at coordinate 2,532 of DATNKF010000600.1, read as the reverse complement.
GGCTTGTGCTCGCCGGGTGGTGGCTGGCGCTCGGCCACCTGGTCACGGCGATCGCCTTGGCGATCACGCTCATCGGCCTGCCCTTCGCTTGGGCGCATCTGAAGCTTGCCGGCATCGCGCTCTGGCCGATCGGCAAGATGATTGTGCCGATCGAATAAGCAAAAGCAGTTCACCATGCCGTCGACGCGCTATAATCGCTCGCCCGACATCAATGTCTCACGCTAGGGAGAGGTCGATGAGCCTGACTTTGGAAGAAGCCAATCGCATCATTCGTGGCGCCTTGGCAAAGGCACAGGAGCTCAACATCAGGATCAGCGCCGCAGTGTGCGACAGCGGCGGCCGACTGATCGCACTGCAGCGCATGGACAACGCCATCTGGGCGAGCGCCTATGGCAGCCAGGGCAAGGCCGTCGCGTCGGCGGCGTTCGGCCGTCCGAGCGGCGAGATGGCGGAGCGCGCTGATCAGCCGACCCCTCGCGGCATAGCCGCCGCCTCGGGCGGCCACATGATCATGGGTCAAGGGGCGGTGCCGATCATCCGTAATGGCATCGTCGAAGGCGCCTGCGGCGTCGGCGGCGGCACCTCGCAACAGGATGAAGACTGCGCCCGAGCAGGAATCGCGCAGCTCTAAGGTCCCTTTCCCGATTAGTCTAACCGCCGGTCAGCTCGCGCCGGACGATCGCAGCACCCTCGGCCAGCGCCTTGAGCTTGGCGAAGGCGGTCGCGCGCGGGATGTACTTCATGCCGCAATCGGGGGCGGGGATCAGCCGCTCGGGCGGCAGGTGCGCGAGGGCGGCGCGGATGCGGGCGGCGACTGTCTCGGGTGTTTCCGGCTCTAGGTCGCCCATGCTGATGACCCCGAAGATCACGGTCTTGTCGCCGAGGGTGTCGAGGGTCGTAAGATCAAGGTTGGGCTGGGCCGCCTCGATCGAGATCTGGTCGACGACGGTGCCTGTCAACTCGGACAGAAATGCATAGCCGTTCGGCTTGTCGCGGGCGACATAGGCATAGCCGAAGCAGAGATGAAGCGCCGTCGGCCCAGGTATACCGTCGAGCGCCCGATCAATCGCCGGGAGCGCGAGATGCCGTGCCTCTTCGGCGCGCGCCTGCAGCCACGGCTCGTCGAGCTGGATCACATCGGCGCCGGCCGCTTTCAGGTCGCGGATCTCGGCGTTGACCGCCGCGGCGTAGTCCATCACCAGCTCTTCTTCGTCCTTGTAGTATTCGTTCTTTGCCTGGCGCGACATCGTGAACGGGCCGGGCAGCGTGATCTTGATCGTGCGGTCGGTGTTGGCGCGCAGAAATTCGACATCGCGCACCTCGACCGGGTGAAGCCGACGGATCGGGCCGACGATCCGCGGCACCACCACCGTGCCGCTCGACCGCCCTTGCACCGTCGCGGGGTTGTCGAGATCGACCCCCGAAAGGGCCGTCGCAAAGCGATTCGAGTAGCTTTCGCGGCGGATCTCGCCATCGGTGATGATGTCGATCCCGGCGCGCTCCATGTCGCGGATCGCGATAAGGGTGGCATCGTCCTGGGCTGCCTCGAGCCAAGGCTCGGGCACCCGCCACAGCTCTTGGGCCCGGATCCGAACCGGCGGCAGATGGATCAACTTGTCGCGATCGATCAGCCAATCGGGCTGCGGATAGCTGCCGACCACGGTCGTCGGAAGAAGGGTCGCTGTCATAATCGTGACTTGCTGGTGAGGATGCCGTCAAATCATATCTGAGGATCGAGGGAGGTGAAGAAACTTGATTAGGCTCCGGGCCCGTTCGACCCTGACCGTCGTGGTCATCGGAACGACCCAGACCTTGGCGTGGGCGTCGAGCTACTACCTGCCGGCAATCCTCGCCGATCCGATTGCGGCCGAGCTCGGGGTACCGAAAGCATTGTTCTTCGGCTGTTTCTCGGCCTCGCTGCTGCTGCAGGCGGCCCTCGGCCCGATGATCGGCCGGGCGATCGATCGCCATGGCGGGCGCGGTGTGCTGGCGTGGTCGAACCTGGTGCTCGCGGGCGGGCTCGTGTGGCTGGCATTGGCGGAGGGGCCCGCCGGGCTCGCCGGCGCCTGGGTATTGCTCGGGCTTGGCATGGCGCTCGGCCTCTACGATTCCGCCTTCGCGACCCTGACGGCGCTCTACGGGCTCGAGGCGCGCGCGCCGATCACCGGGATCACCCTGATCGCCGGCTTTGCCAGCACCGTCGGGTGGCCGCTCTCGGCATTGCTCGACCAGACCCTCGGGTGGCGCGGCGCCTGTCTCGGCTGGGCGGCCCTGAACCTCTTGGTCTGCCTGCCGATGAACCGGCTCTTGATACCGCGACCCGCCGGTCCGGTGCAGAGCGCCGCGGCCGAAGGGGCGGTCCCTGCTCCGGCGAACGGCATGGTGGTGCTGGCCTTCATATTCGGTGCGGTCGGGTTTGTCACTGGTGCCATGGCGGCGCATCTGCCGCGTCTCTTCGAGCTCGCCGGCGCGTCCGCGGCCGCGGCCATCGCCGCGGCGGCGTTGATGGGACCGGCGCAAGTGGCCGCACGG
>DATNKF010000599.1:0-3704 GCA_035603555.1 Allostellaceae bacterium | reverse complement strand
AGAATCCGAGAAGTCTGCGCGGCGCAGGCGGCAAGCACCGCGAACTGATCCCCGCCATGCCCTTCGGCCACCCATGCAGACTCGTAACCAAGGCTTTCGGCCAGGCTGACACAGTCGACAATCTCGGACGGACTGGCGCCCCCCGAAAATGCTATGCCAATTCTTCGCGAATCAACCATTTCACCAGATCCTTACCGGTCGAGCCAAGGATGGCGCCTTTTAAACAGGCCAACCGCTACTTTCGGCGCGAGTGGGTCTAGCGCCAGAACGATATCCGGCCGCCCTATCGTGAGCCGAACTTTGAGAAAGGCCGGCGCCGCTGTCACTGCGGCAACAACAGCACCGGCTTTATCGCAGCGCCCGAGGTGGCGTCGGCGGCCGCCCGGTTGATGTCGGCAATTTCGTAACGCGTGATGAGCCGGTCGAGCGGCATGCTGCCCGCCATCAAAAGATCGACGAGGCAAGGGATGAGGTCCCGTGGTCGACTGTCGCCCTGGATCACGCCACGCACAGTCCGACCGCCCTGCAGCCACGGCATCTCGAAGCTGACCTCCGTGCCGGCGCGAGCACTGCCGACCAGAACGCAGGTGCCGAGACCTCGCAGCCCGTCTACAGCAAGCCTGAACACGGCCGGCACGGCCGACGTCTCTAGTGCGAAATCGGTGCCGCCGCCGGTGATCTTGCGGATTTCGGCAAGCGTCTCGGCGCCGCGACTTTCGAGCGCATGCGTGGCACCGAGTTCGCGGGCGAGCACCAGCCGGGAGGGGAGCCGATCGACGGCAATGATCGGATCGCAGCCAGCGATCCGCGCCGCCATCAACCCGGCGAGGCCGACCCCGCCGACCCCATATACCGCGATCGACTGTCCCGAGGCGGGCTGCATCACATTCAGCACCGCACCTGCGCCGGTCTGCAAGCCACAGCCGAGTGAACCCAGCATTTCGATCGGCGCATCGCCGCGGATCTTGACGACGTCCTTGGCCGGGGCGAGGGCGAAATTCGCGAACGAGGATTGCTGAAAGAAGCAGGAATAAACCGGTTCGCCGTTGCGGCTCATCGGGATTGAGCCGTCGGCGCGGCGGCCGCTCGATTTGAGCGGACGGGCATACTCACAATAAGAGATGCGCTCGGCACGACACGGCCCGCATTCGCCGCACCATGGGAACGAGATCACGACTGGGTCGCCGGGCGCAAGGTCGACGACGGCGGCTCCAACCTGCTCGATAATACCGGCACCTTCATGGCCGCAAACAACCGGATAGGGCAGGTTTGGGAAATACCCATCGCGGGCATGCAGGTCGGTGTGGCACATGCCGCTGGCCACGATCCGCACAAGCACTTCATCGGCGAGCGGCGCCGCGAGGTCGAGCGTCTCGATCTCGAACGGGGCTGACCGGATCGGCACCACCGCGGCGGTGATCTTCATATGGTCATCCCTCAAGCCTCTCGAAGATCCAATCTCCTACCTCCGTTTTGGGTAGAGCGTCCACAGTTGCCCCTTAACCGACCTTGTCGATGGGCAGGCAAAACGGGCTGAGTTGGGTGGCGAGCAGCCATTCGTCAGATGCCCAAGCGATCACCAATTTGTGGGCGGGCCTCTTCTGTAAAATCTGAAGTTCGCTGACAGGGCCCTATAATCGCAGTTGAATGGACGCGCTGATGGCGCGCGCATGGCCCGACCGTCTCGAACAGCGGAGGCAAACATGAGAACCGCAGCAGCCCGCCCGATCGAGGCTTGTTTGCTCGATTTGCTCCAACACTTCGGCATCGAGCGAGCTCACATTGCCGCCGGCGGCCCCCCTCCGCTTAAAGATTGGCATAGCTTGGCAACCCTCCACCCGGAGCGGGTCGCATCCCTGACGCTGATCTCTCCACCTATGCTGGACACAGCTCCGCTTGCCGGTTTGGCCTCGCGGATTTTGATTGTCGCAGGTGACCGAGGCTCGCTTGCGGACGGGGCGGCAAAGTTCGCGAACAGTCTCCCGAGCGTCTCGGCACACGTTCTGCGCGGCTATGAATGGCTACCTTGGTCGGACGTCATCGCCGATCGAGGCGCGGAAATCGGTGCAGCAATGCTCGACTTTCTCGATCGCCATCCGCTCCCGGCGGTCAGATTGTCCGAACCGGAAGGCGAGGTCGCCGGGATCACCTACAGAATTCGTGGCGCCGGCCCGCCGTTCGTCTTGATGCCGGTCTCTTTGGCGCCATCGCAGTGGGATCCGCTGATCGCGACTTTGAGCGCGCGATATTGCACGATCAGCCTCGGCGGGCCGCTTCTCGGCGTCGTCGGCATCCTCGAAGAGCGCGGCCGCTCGAATTACCTGACGATGGTGAAAAGCCTGCTGGACCTGGTGGACATCCGCCCGAACGAGGTGGTGCTGGAAGTCGGAGGCGGGTCCGGGGTCGTTATCCGCGAGATCGCCCGCCGGACTGCAGGCGCCAACCAGATCATCGATGTCGACATCAGCCCTTATCTGCTCCACGAAGCAGAGGCGTTGACAAAGCAGGCCGGTCTCGCCAATCGCATCAGTTTTCAGGAGGGGCACGCGGAGGCGATCCCGCTCGCCGATGACAGCGTCGATGTCGCGCTGTCCTTCACGGTGATGGAAGAGGGCGATGCCGACCGCATGCTATCCGAGTTGGTTCGGGTGACGCGGCCGGGCGGGCGCATCGCCGCCATCGTCCGTTCTCTCGACATGCCGCCATGGACAAATGCGGCGTTCAGCCCGGCCGTCCGCGCGAAGGTGGACATACCTGGAAGGGGAGACGTTGCCCCGGGCGGTTGCGCGGACGCGAGTCTGTATGAGCGCTTCCGTCGAGCGGGACTCGTCGGGTTAACGTGCTTTTCGCAATTGGCTTCCGTCGACGCGTCCCAGGCTTCTCGGATCGCCGTCATGAAGCAAAGAATTCTCGCAAGCCTCACAGAAGGGGAAAGCGCCGAATGGAAGGCCGCCGTCGCCCAGGCTGAAGCTGACGGAACGTTTTTTATCTCGACGCCCCACCATTGCGCAGTGGGTATCAAGCCTCCTGTGACGGTCGCGTGAGAAGGTAGAGGGCGGCAATCCGATTACCGCAAGGGAGCTTATCTCCGTAGCAGCCTCTCGCCGCCTAATCTCCCCTCTCGGTGGCCGGTTGAGCACCCGTAGCGGCAAGTGAGCCAAGAAGCGCCAAGCACGCTTTGGGGCGCCGCTCGCGATTTTATCGCGATTGGCGAACGGCTGGAATCGGCGCTCTGAGCCGGTGGCTGACGACGCGGCGCATGGGCGAATGTGCCCCCTTTCCGGTCATTCCTCGTGCCTGCCCAAGGTGTCTTGGGAAGGTAGAGAGCACTCATTCGTCATTCGCAAGCGGCCGCTCGGTAATTGTAACATCCACCTGCATCAAGGATAATCTCGTGCCGGTTTAGGCGCATGAACCGACGAGGCGGGAGGCTGCCGTGAAGATTGACTTTGCGCCGGGTCTGCATGTTGCCCCGGGTCAGGCCGCCAATGTCTCGGCCTATTACCGCTGGACCGGCCGGTGGTCTCGCTTGTTTGTGCCGGGGGTAGTTTCCGCCGCGGAAGTAGCGCCCGGGCGTCGAGTGCTCGATGTATCTACCGGTACGGGAGAGGCCGCGCTGATAGCGCTCTCATCCGTTGGAGCGTCCGGGGTTGTCGTCGGGGCGGATATCGCCCCCGCCATGCTTGTCGGTGCACGCGATCGGC
>DATNKF010000598.1:0-2200 GCA_035603555.1 Allostellaceae bacterium | reverse complement strand
CATGAGGCCAACGCCGCGATAGCTCGGGTCACCGTCGCTTCCGGCGATCCTTCGCCGCTGTCCACGACCACGTCGGCTCCGGCGTAGAGGGGATAACGCCGCTCGATCAGCTCGGCGAGGATCACGCGCGGATCACCTTGTTTCAATAGCGGCCGATTACTGCGGCGCAAGACCCGCGACACCAGCACATCGAGATCGGCGCGCAGCCACAGCGAAACGCCGCGGCGCGCGACCAGTTCACGCGTCGCCGGATCCATGAAGGCGCCGCCGCCGGTCGCCAGCACGTGAACCGGCTGGGCCAACAGCCGGGCAATGACCCGCCGCTCGCCTGCGCGGAAGACGCGCTCGCCGCGATTGGCAAAGATCTCCTCGATCGTCTCGCCGGCGGCGGTCTCGATCTCGGGATCCGAATCGAAAAACGGCAGGCCGAGGCGCAGCGCGAGGCGGCGGCCGACCTTGCTCTTCCCGGCCCCCATCAGACCGACCACGACGATGGTGCGGCTCGGCGCGAACCGGTGGGTTTCCGCCACTTTTCGGTCCGATCGCACCGCCTCGGTCTGCACTTCGCCTCTCACCGCTCTTTCTCCCTGCCGACCGACGGGGTACTAGCATATCGTCCAACCTTGTCGTCAATCCGCACGGGACAGATTGGACATGGACATTGGGGTCGTGCAAGTTGCGAGCCGCGGGGGCATGGGGAAGGTCACTGTCGCTTTCGTCATTGTGATCGCCCTGCTGCTGCTCGGCGGCATGGCCTTCCTCGCATTCTGGAACCCGCCGCCTCCCTCAGCGCCCGTCGAGAAGGTGATCCCCGATGCGCGTTTCCCCAAGTGACGGGCTAGCCGTCGAAGCTGCTCTTGCCGCCGGCCTCTGACGTCTCGAAATATCTCGAAACGTTTCTCGAGATGCTGGCGGCCGAGCGTGGCGCCGCCCCTTTGACCCTGGCGGCCTATCAGAACGATCTGTCCAATCTTGCAGGTTTCTTGGCTCCCGGCGGCGTCGCGCTCGAGGCGGCGGACCGCGAGAGGCTGCACGCCTATCTGGCGAGCCGCGACACGGCTCGGCTGTCGCCGCGTACGCTTGCCCGGCGCATTTCCGCGATGCGGCAGTTCTACAAATTTCTGCTGCTCGAAGGGGTGCGGCAGGATGACCCGACGGCGGAGCTCGATACGCCAAGGCTCGGCCGGCCGCTGCCTAAAATATTATCGGAAACGGAAATCAAGTCTCTGATCGACGCGGCACAGAGCTGGCCTGGAGAGGAGGGGGTACGCCTCAGTTGCGTCCTTGAGCTGCTCTATGCGACCGGTCTGCGGGTATCCGAGCTGGTAACCCTGCCGCTGGCGGCCGCACGCCGCGACCCGCGCTTTCTGATTATTTCGGGTAAGGGCGGCAAAGAGCGGGTCGTGCCGCTGAGCGAGCCGGCGCGGGCTGCCCTCGGTCGGTACCTCGAGTGCCGCGAAGATTTCCTGCCCGACTCCGAGCAGTCCCGTTGGCTGTTCCCGTCGCGCGGCCGCGCCGGCCACCTGACACGGCAGCGCACCGGCCAGCTGTTGAAAGAGCTCGCGGTCAAGGCCAGTCTCGACCCGGACCGGCTGTCGCCGCACGTGCTGCGCCATGCCTTTGCCAGCCATCTGCTCGACCACGGCGCCGATCTGCGCAGCGTTCAGCAGATGCTCGGGCACGCCGATATCGCGACGACGCAGATCTACACGCATGTCGAAACCGAGCGGCTGCGCAAGTTGGTGGAGACCGCCCACCCGCTGGCCCGCCGCAGATGATCCGCCACTTTCTCGATTTCGAGCGGCCGATCGCCGAGCTCGAAGGCAAGATCGAGGAGCTGCGCCGGCTTTCGACGACCGGCGAGCTCAACATCGCCGACGAGGTCGGCCGCTTGCAGAGCAGCGCCGACCGGATGCTGCGCCAGACCTATTCGCGCCTGACGCCATGGCAGAAGGTCCAGGTCGCCCGGCACCCCGAACGGCCGCATTGCCTCGACTACATCGGCGGATTGGTCACCGATTTCGTGCCGCTCGCCGGCGACCGCGCCTTTGCCGAAGACGCGGCGATCATCGGCGGCATCGGCCGATTTCGCGACCGCAGCGTGCTGGTCCTCGGCACCGAGAAGGGCGCCGACACCGAGGCGAGGGTCAAACACAATTTCGGCATGGCGCGGCCCGAAGGCTATCGCAAGGCGCGCCGC
>DATNKF010000597.1:0-2055 GCA_035603555.1 Allostellaceae bacterium | reverse complement strand
CGCAGCCAAGCCGGCGCGGCGGCTGGTGCTGGCCGCCGTGATGATGGCGATCTTCATGGCAGCGATCGACCTTTCGATCGTCGCCACCGCGATGCCGACGATCGTCGCCGAGCTCGGCGGGTTTCACCTGTTCAGCTGGACGTTTGCGGCATACCTGCTGGCCCAGGCGGTGACGATCCCGATCTACGGGCGGCTCGCCGATCTCTACGGCCGCAAACGCGTCTTCTTTGCCGGAGCGAGCCTGTTCCTGGTCGGATCTGCCTTGAGCGGGCTGGCCTGGGGCATGGTGCCGTTGGTGCTGTTCCGTGGGCTGCAAGGAGCCGGCGCCGGCGCCATTCAGCCGATTGCCACGACCATCGTCGGCGACATCTACACTCCGGCCGAGCGCGCCCGGGTGCAAGGCTACATTTCGGGGGTCTGGGGTGTGGCGGCGATCATCGGCCCGACGCTCGGCGCCTTCCTCGTCGAGCATGTCAGCTGGTCGCTCGTATTCTGGATCAATCTGCCGATCGGTGCCCTGGCATTCCTCATGTTCGGCCTGTTCCTCCACGAGCCTCGGCAGCCACGCCAGCATCGGATCGACTATCGTGGGTCGATCCTGATGGTGCTTGGCGTCGGCGGGGTCATGCTGGCGCTGATGCAGGTCGGGAATTCCGGGGAGACGCTGGCGATCGCAGCACTGGCAGCGGCTGGTATGGTCGCTCTGGCGGCGTTCGCGGCGCATGAGAGGAGCGCGCCGGAGCCGCTGTTGCCGATGAGCCTATGGCGCAACCGCGTTGTCGTCGTCGGCTGCCTCGCCGGATTTGCCAACGGTGCCGTGATGATGTCGCTCTCGGCCTTTTTGCCAACCTATATTCAGGGCGCGATGGGCCGCAGCCCGGCCGCCGCGGGACTGGCGCTGGCGGCGTCCTCGGTCAGCTGGACCTTTGCCTCGATCGCCTCGGGCCGACTGATGATCCGCACCTCCTACCGGCTGGCGGCGGGTATCGGCGGAGTATGCCTGGTCGCCGGCAGTCTGGTGTTGCTCATGCTCGAGCCGACCGACAGCCTAATATGGGCCGGCACGGGGGCTCTCTTGAACGGCATCGGCATGGGCTTTTGCAATACCGCCTTTATCGTCTCGACCCAGGCCGCCGTCGGCTGGAACGAGCGCGGCATGGCCACCTCGTCGATGATGTTCATGCGCATGGTCGGTTCGTCGGTCGGTGCTGCCGTATTCGGAGCGATTGTCAATTTCGGCATCCATCGCCAGCTGCCCGAGGCCGGCGATGCGGTCAACCGGCTGATGCTGCCGGCGGCGCGCCAGATGCTAGGGCCTGGCGAGATTGCCCGACTGACCGAAGCGATCGCGAACTCGGTGCACGTCGTCTATGTCATCGCCGCCTTCATCGCGGTCGGCAGCCTCCTCCTCGCCTTGGCATTGCCGGCCAAGCTCAGCCCGACGCGCCCGCTCACGCGGCAGCCTTGACTGCCGCTGACGCCCGCGCCGCGGTGAGGATCATATCGGCGCCTTTCTCAGCGATCATGATCGTCGCCGCGTTGGTATTGCCGGAAACCACCGCCGGCATGATCGAGGCGTCGACCACACGCAAGCCTTCGACCCCGTAGACGCGCAACGCGCTGTCGACCACCGCGCGCTGATGCGCGCCCATCATGCAGGTCGAGGTCGGGTGGTAGGTCGTCCCGGCGGTTTTGGCGATGTGGTCGAGCCAGCCGGTATCGCTCTCGGTCGCCGGGCCCGGCAGGAATTCACCGGTGGCGAGGGCTGCCATCGCCGGGCTCTCGAACACCTTGCGGGCGATGCGCAGGCCGGCGATCAGCGTGTCCTTGTCGGCCTGGGTCGCGAGATAGTTGGGCTGGATCGCCGGCGGCGTGGCCGGGTCGGGCGAGCGGATGCGCAGCCACCCGCGGCTTTCCGGCCGGCACGGGATGCAGGTCAGCTGGCAGGCGGGAAAATCGTGCATCTCCCCGCCCGGCTTCACAAAGCTGCCGGCGAGAAATTGGTACTGCACATCTGGCGAGTCGAGCCCCGGGCGGGTGCGCACGAAGAGCCCG
>DATNKF010000596.1:0-2830 GCA_035603555.1 Allostellaceae bacterium | reverse complement strand
GCCGGCATGCTCTGGTCAAAGCAGTTCTACTACATCGATATTCCGGAATGGCTGAACGGCGATCCGCTGCAGCCTCCGCCGCCCGCGGCGCGCCGGCACGGCCGCAATTCCGATTGGACGCATCTGAACAACGCCGACATCATCGCTATGCCGGACAAATGGGAATACCCGTGGTATGCCGCCTGGGACCTCGCCTTTCACGCCGTCACCCTGGCACTGATCGATCCGAGCTTTGCCAAGAACCAGCTGCTGCTGCTGACGCGCGACTGGTATATGCACCCCAATGGCCAGCTGCCGGCTTATGAGTGGGCATTCGGCGACGTTAATCCGCCGGTGCATGCCTGGGCGGCGTGGCGCGTCTATGAAATCGACCGCGAGCACCGCGGTGGCGAGGGCGACTGGGATTTTCTCGAGCGTGCCTTCCACAAGCTGATGCTGAACTTCACTTGGTGGGTCAACCGCAAGGACGTCGAGGGCAGAAATATTTTCCAAGGCGGGTTTCTCGGGCTCGACAATATCGGCATATTCGACCGCAACGAAGCGCTGCCGAGCGGAGGTCACATCAACCAGGCCGACGGCACAGCGTGGATGGCGATGTACACGCTCAACCTGATGCGCATTGCCCTCGAGCTCGCGCTGAAGGACCACGTTTATGAAGACATCGCCTCCAAATTTTTCGAGCATTTTCTTTATATCGCCGAAGCCATGACCAATATCGGCGGCGACGGGATCGGCTTGTGGGACGAGGAGGACGAATTCTATTACGATGTCGTGCACCTCCCCGGCGGGGAGCGCATTCCCTCGCGGGTGCGCTCGATAGTCGGGCTGATACCGCTCTTTGCCGTCGAGGTCCTCGATGCTTCGGTCTTCACCCGACTGCCGAGATTCAGCGCACGAGCGCATTGGTTTCTCGAACACCGTCCGCAGCTCGCACGCCTGGTGTCGCGATGGCACGACGCAAGCACCGGCGAGCGCCACCTCCTGTCGCTGCTGCGCGGCCACCGCATGAAACGCCTACTCAGCCGGATGCTGGACGACACGGCGTTCCTGTCCGACTTTGGCGTTCGCTCGCTGTCCAGATTTTATGGAGAACATCCCTATGTGCTCGACCGGGCCGGCCACCGGTTCGAGGTCCGCTACGTCCCGGGGGAGTCGGACACCGGCATGTTCGGCGGCAATTCCAATTGGCGTGGCCCCATCTGGATGCCGATGAACTTTCTGATCATCGAATCTTTGCACCGGTTCCACAGTTATTACGGCGACGATTTCAAGGTCGAATGTCCGGCCAGGTCGGGCAGGCTGGTGCATCTCGGAGAGGTGGCCGACGAGCTGTCGCAGCGTCTGTGCCGGATCTTTCTGCGCGACGAGACGGGACGCCGGCCGGTGCTGGGCGATAGGCGGATCGAGCAGGAGGACATCCATTTCCGCGACAATGTGCTGTTCTACGAATATTTTCATGGTGACACCGGTCGCGGCCTCGGCGCCTCGCATCAGACCGGCTGGACCGCTCTGATCGCGCTGCTGCTGCGCTCTCAGGGTGCCGCTGATGCCGTGCAGACCGGGGCAGCCACGCAAGCAACCTCTGACCGCGTTCGGGCCGTTGCCGAGTGACGCGCGATAGGGTGCGGGGAGTTCCTGGAGGCCTGTGCGTTCACACTCTGTTGAACCCGGCAGCCGAAGCGCTGATGTAGTCTCAGCCATGATCAAATCTTGCGCGCTCCTCCTTTCGCTCTGCCTGGGGCTCGCCGTCACGCCGGTCGAGGCGGGCGAACGGCCGACCGTGGTCGAGCTCTTTACCTCCGAGGGATGCTCGTCCTGCCCGCCGGCCGACGCGCTGCTGGCCGAGCTCGCTGGCCGTCCTGATGTGCTGGCACTGTCGTTTCACGTCGATTACTGGGATCGGCTCGGCTGGAAGGATCCGTATTCGAGCCGCGCGGCAACCGATCGCCAGAACCGCTACGCCACACTTCTCGCCCTTCCCACGGTCTATACGCCGCAGATCGTCGTCGACGGCAGGTGGCAGGCGGTCGGCTCGGACCGCGCCGATGTCGAGCGCGCGCTCGAGATCGCACGTCGCGACCGTCCCGCAGTGCCGGTCACGCTCGCCCTCGATAACGGCCAGGCCCAGGTCAAGCTGGGTCCGGGCGGCGATGGGGTGGCGGCCTCGGTTCTGCTGATCGGCTTCGATCGCCGCCACGTCACCGCAGTCAAGCGCGGCGAAAATAGCGGGCGCACCCTGGCGCATGTCGATGTCGTGCGCGGTATCGAAGAGATCGCGCGGCTCAGCGACAGCGCGGGCGAGATCTCAGTGCCGATCCACTGGCATTGCGATCTCGTTGCTGCGGTGGTGCAGGCGGCCGACGGCCGCGTTCTCGGCGTTGCCGTCCGCGACGCCGAGCCGCTCTGACTGCCTGTCAGCGCCTATCGCGCCGTCAGTCCGCCGTCGACCCGGTCTTCCTTCGGGATTTTCGCTGATTGCCCCCATTTTGCCGATCGCGCGCTGCTCGAGCTCGCGACGAGATGGGAAGGGCTCGCCGGTTTGCCGCTCGCCATGCATCAATCCTCGACCATGGCGTGGCCGGCGGGAACCACGGCTTCCGGGTAATTCTGCCGGCTGAGCGCGAAGCAAAACCCGGCAACGATCAGGTAGCCGACGGCCACTGGGATCGAGCTGCCGATGCCGAGCGTGGTGCCGTGAATGAAGCCGAAAAACGACAACACGGCGCCGGCGGCGGCAAAGAGGGCTGCCCAATCGAACTTGCGGTCGATGATGAAGGCGGCGATGGCGCCAAGGATCAATCCCGCGAGCACGGCACCACCGCCGAGCAGC
>DATNKF010000595.1:0-2767 GCA_035603555.1 Allostellaceae bacterium | reverse complement strand
CGGCGGCGGCTTTCCCGTCGGCTATCCCGACATGACACCGCCACCGCTCGACGACTACATCGCCGCGATCGCGTCGGCTTCCGCTGCTCTCCCCGCGAAAGTCGCGCTGTGGGCCGAACCCGGGCGGGCGCTCGTCGCCGGCGGCGGCTCGGTCGTCGTCCAAGTGCAGTTGCGCCGTGGCGACACGCTCTATGTCAACGACGGCATCTATGGCAGCTTGAGCGACGCCGGCGCGCTGGGTTTTCGCTTCCCAGCCCGCCGGATCCGCCTGGGCAAGCCCGACGATGCGGGGATGGTGAAGGCCGATTTTGCACTGTTCGGGCCGACCTGCGACAGCGCCGACCGGATGCGCGGGCCGTTTCGGCTGCCCGCCGACATGCGCGAGGGCGACTGGGTCGAGCTCGGTCAGCTCGGTGCCTATGGCGCTTGCCTGCGCACCCAGTTCAACGGCTTCGGACGGGCCGATCTGGTCGAGGTCGCCGACCCGCCGATGCTGGCGACCCCGGGCTACGATTGACGCCTCCGCCCGGTTTGCAACCCCATCGGTTTCGGTCCTATTCTCCGAGCGGATTTTTACCAAACGGAGGAAGCCATGACAGTTGTGCGGGCATCGGCGCGGGCCACGAAGCGCGGGGCGGCCGAGAATTTCACCGGCGAAGTATTCCAGGACGAGGTGTTGGTCGGACAGCTGCCCTCGCGCATGCGGGCGACGGTCGTTTCGTTCACCCCCGGCGCGCGCACCGGCTGGCATGCCCATCCGGTGGGCCAGACATTGTATTGCCTCACCGGGGTCGGCCGCATCTGCATCGGCAAGGGCTCGCGGCCGCAGGCGATCTATCCCGGCGACACGGTCATGATCCCGCCCAATACGATGCACTGGCACGGTGCGGCCCCCGACCGCCTGTTCGCCCACCTGGCGATGTCGGAGGCGGGCGAGCAGGGTCAGGGCACGGCTTGGGCCGAGCACGTCAACGACGCCGAATACACGATGCAGCCCGCCGCCGATTGACCCTCGGCGCCGGGAAATAAGGTGAGGTAAATCCGGCCTCGGGCTGCAGAGGGAAAAGGGAGAAGCGCAAATGATCACGAAACGCGGCTGGAGCTCTGCCGCGACGATCGCGGTCGCTGTGGTTTTGGCCTCGGCCACAACCCCGCTCGGCGCGCAGCCGACGACGGCCGATGCGGTCCGTATCGGTGACAACGACCTCGGCGGCGTCGTCACCGGCGCAAGTGGGCCGGAGGCGGGGGTCTGGGTCATCGCCGAGACCACGGATTTGCCGACCAAATTCGCCAAGATCGTCGTTACCGACGATCTTGGCCGCTATGTGATTCCTGACCTGCCCAAAGCCAATTACACCCTCTGGGTGCGCGGCTACGGGCTCGTCGACGGGGCGAAGGTCCAGGCGGCACCCGGCAAACTCGTGAACCTGACTTCAGTCGCCGCGCCCAGCGCCACTGCAGCGGCGCAATATTATCCCGCGATCTACTGGTATGCGATGCTCAAGATCCCCGACGAGAGCCAGTTTTCCGGCCCGCAGCGGGACGAGAACATGCCCGAGAACCTGACCAGTCAGGCGCAATGGTTGAGCGTCATAAAGACCACGAACTGCATCGCTTGTCACGCCATCGGCACGATCGGAACGCGTACGATCCCGAAGGAGCTGGGTCATTTCAACTCCTCGGCGGACGCGTGGGAGCGGCGCATTCAGTCCGGACAAGCGATGACCCAGATGGTCACCGCGATTAATCGGCTCGACAGCAAGCTCGCTTTTCAGTTGTTCGGCGATTGGACCGATCGCATCGCCAAAGGCGAACTGCCGTTCGCCCAGCCGCCGCGGCCCCAGGGCCTCGAGCGCAATGTCGTTCTCACATTGTGGGACTGGAGCCGGCCCACGGCGTACTTGCATGACGAGATCTCGACCGATCGTCGCAAGCCGACGCTGAACCCTAATGGCAAGCTCTATGGAACGACCGAAGAGAGCACGGATTTCCTGCCGATCCTCGACCCGGTGCGCAATACCGCGACCGAGGTCAAGCACCCGGTGCGGGATCCGAAAACGCCGTCCTCCAAGGACAACCCGATGGCGCCGTCGCCCTACTGGGGAGATGCCCCGATCTGGGACAGCCAGACCAGCACCCACAATCCGATGATGGACGAAAAGGGGCGCGTCTGGATCACCGCGCGGGTTCGCCCACCGGCCAATCCCGATTTCTGCAAAAAGGGATCGGATCATCCATCGGCCAAGGTGTTCCCGGTCGAAGAAGCCAATCGCCATCTGTCGATGTACGACCCGGCGACCGGCAAGTTCACGCTGATCAGCACCTGCTTTCCGACGCACCATCTGATCTTCGCCGAGGACGCCAACAATACGTTGTGGACGAGCGCCGGTGGTCCGCAGGTACCAGTCGTCGGCTGGCTCGATCGAAAGGTGTTCGAGGAGACCGGCGATGAGCAAAAGGCGCAGGGCTGGACGCCGCTTATTCTCGACACCAACGGCAACGGCAAACGCGACGATTATGTCGAGCCCAACCAGCCGGTTGACCCGACCAAGGACAAGCGCGTCGTCGCCGGGCTTTATTCGGTGGCCGTGAGCCCGGTCGACGGCACTGTCTGGGGCACCTCATTGGGCTTTCCCGGCCCAGGCTATGTCGTGCGGGTCGCCCCCGGACCCGATCCGACACACACCGCCCTGGCGGAAATCTATGAGCCGCCGTTTCCGGGCTACGGTCCGCGCGGCGGCGATATCGATCGCAACGGAGTCTTCTG
>DATNKF010000594.1:0-3154 GCA_035603555.1 Allostellaceae bacterium | reverse complement strand
GTAACCGAGAAATGCGTCTCTCCCTCCGGCCGGGCACCTGCATGTCCGGCGTGGCGATGCGACTCGTCTTCGATCTCGAGCCGGAGCGGAGCGAACCGGGCCGTCAGCTTCTCGCGAATGGTTTCGGCAACGCTCATGACGGGGAGGAGATCAGGGTTGGCGACAGCCGGGGCCGGCAGTGCGACGCGGCCGCCCACAGGAAGCCGCCGAGATCATCAACGACGTGGTGAATGTGGTCGCCCGCGGAGCCCGCCGCCGCCCAATCGGTCTGACCGCGGATCCAGGCCGTCGTCATGCCGAGCGCCGCTGCGGGGACAAGGTTCTTCGCCATGTCCTCGAACATTATCGCGGCTGCCGGCGTCACTTGGTGGCGTCGCAGCAGTTCCTGATAGCCTGCCAGCCCCGGCTTCGGCTCGTAACCCGCCGCGGCAATGTCGACTATGCCGCAAAACGACCCCGCGATGCCGAGATGCTCGAGGAGGCGCTCGGCGTGGCGTACCGAGCCGTTGGTATGGACGATCTTGCGGCCGGGCAGGACCGCAAGCGCGGCGACCAGAACCGGATCGGGAGGTACGCAGGAGAGGTCGATTTCGTGCACGTAAGCGAGAAAGTCGTCGGGATCGATCCGGTCGACCGTCATCAACCCGCGCAATGTCGTGCCGTGCTCGCGGAAATAGGCCTTTTGCAGCAAAAGCGCCGCCGCAGGCGAAAGATCCAGGCGATCAGCGATAAACTGCGTCATCTTAGTGTGGATCTGGTCGAAGAGCCGGCAAGAGGCGGGGTAGAGCGTGTTGTCGAGATCGAAGATCCAGGTCTCGATCTCGCCCAAAACCCGATCAACCTCGGCAGGCATCGCCAATCCTCGAGCCGGCCCGGATCAGCGTTCCCGCACCCGAGGCGTCGGTAAACAGCTCGAGCAGGATCGCGTGCGGCACGCGGCCGTCGAGGATCACCGCGGCGTCGACCCCGCCATCGACCGCCTGCAGGCAAGTTTCGACCTTTGGGATCATCCCCCCGGTAATGACGCCGTCGGCGATCATCTGGCGTGCCCCGGCGGCGGTCATCTCCGAGATCAGCCGCTTGTCGGCGTCGAGCACGCCGGCGACATCCGTCAGCAGCAGAAGCCTCGTCGCTTTGACCGCAGCCGCGACCGCACCGGCGGCGGTGTCCGCATTGATGTTGTAGGTCTCTCCCTGCGAGCCGACACCGATGGGCGCAATGACCGGGATGATGTCGGATTGCTTGAAGGTGTCGAGCACGGCAGCGGCGATGCGCCGCGGCTCACCGACAAAGCCGAGATCGACCTCGATCTTGGCGCCGTTCTCGACGCGCGTGCGCACCACCTTGCTCGCTTCGATCAGCCCGCCATCCTTGCCGCACAGCCCGATCGCGCAACCTCCTTCGGCATTGATCGCCGAGACAATCTGCTTGTTGATCGTACCGGCGAGAACCATCTCGACCACTTCCATCGTCGCCGCATCGGTGACCCGCAATCCGTCGACGATGGTGCTCTGAATGCCGAGCCGTTGCAGCATCTGGGCGATCTGCGGACCGCCGCCATGCACGACGATCGGATTGATGCCGACTTGTTTCAGCAGGACGACATCACGGGCGAACGAATCGCCCCCCACCGCACCGCCACCTGCCGAACCGCCCATTGCGTGCC
This sequence comes from Allostellaceae bacterium, assembly GCA_035603555.1. Classification (GTDB taxonomy): domain Bacteria; phylum Pseudomonadota; class Alphaproteobacteria; order ATCC43930; family CGMCC-115725; genus AP-15. The sequence continues at coordinate 1,488 of DATNKF010000594.1, read as the reverse complement.
CGCCATATTTGACGACGAGGGTGTGGCCGGCATAGCGGCGCATGTAGGGCAGCGCCTCCGCCAGAACCGCGGCCTTGACCACGGCATCGGGATTCGGGGTCAGGCAAGACAAGGGAGGCTCGTGATCGGGCTCGTTCATGTCCGCACTTTATTGTGCCGGCGCAGGCAGCACCACAGCCGATGGCGCCCTGTCGGCAAGCGCAAGGCTGCCGAGCGTCGCGCGCAGCGCAGCGATGCCGTGCCGTTTCACGGCGCTCGTCAGATGGATTTCCGGGTGGGCCGCGGCGTGGGCGGCCAGCTTCGCCACGGTTAGCTCGGCGACCCGCGCGAGTTCTCCAGCTCCGGCCTTGTCGGTCTTGGTCAGGACGACCTGGAAGGAGACTCCCGAATCATCAAGCATCCGCATCAGCAGGCGGTCGATCTCTTTGATGCCATGTCGAGAGTCGATCAACAAGCAGACCCGCCGCAGTGTGGTGCGGGTCCGCAGATAGCCCCGCAGCAGTGCGGTCCATCGCCTGATCTCGGTTTTCGGCGCTTCGGCATAGCCGTATCCGGGCAGATCGACGAGCATGATCCGTCCGCCGAGATCGAAGAAGTTGATCTGCCGGGTCCGACCCGGGGTGTTGGAGATTCGTGCGAGGGTCCGACGGCCGGTCAGCGCGTTGAGGAGGCTCGATTTGCCGACATTCGACCTTCCGGCGAAGGCGATCTCCGGCAACGCGTCGCCGGGCAGCGTGCTGGTTTCGGACGCGCCGGCAACGAAGCGGGCGTCGCGGGCGAAGAGGCGGCGTCCGACCTCGGCGAGGTCAGGATCTATCACCCGCGGCGGAAAGATTTCCGTCGAGATCACCGCCGTCAGGATCAGGCGGCACCCTGGCGATGCATAATCGCCCATTGCTGGGCGATGCTGAGCAGGTTGTTCCACGCCCAATAGATGACCAGCCCGGCCGGGAAGGCGGCCAGCATGTAGGTGAAGACGATCGGCAGAAACATGAACATACGCGCTTGGACCGGATCGACCGGCTGCGGATTGAGCTTTTGCTGCAAGAACATCGTCAGACCCATGATCAGCGGCCAGACGCCGATCGCGAACAGATATGCCACATCGCCAACACCCGGTATCACCAAGTGCCAGGCGGGCAGCAGACCGAACAGGTTGCCCAGAGAGGTCGGGTCTGGCGCCGAAAGATCGCGGATCCAGCCGTAGAACGGCGCATGCCGCATCTCGATCGTGACGAACAGCACCTTGTAGAGCGAGAAGAAGACCGGGATCTGGATCACGATCGGCAGGCAGCCCGCCAGCGGGTTCGCCCCGACGCGCTTGTAGAGAGCCATCATCTCCTGCTGCTGACGGGCCTTGTCGTCGGGAAAGCGCTCGCGCAACTTCTGTATCTCGGGCTGCAAGAGCTTCATCTTGCTCATCGCGTTGTAGGATTTGTTGGCGAGCGGAAAGAACACCAGCTTGACGCACAAGGTCAGCAGCAAAAT
>DATNKF010000593.1:0-2915 GCA_035603555.1 Allostellaceae bacterium | reverse complement strand
TCCTCGAAACGCACGCCGCGCACCTGGTCGCTGCCGACGCGGCTCGGATCCGATGCGGCATCGACCCGGGTAACCAGCCGCGATCCGTCAAAGGTATAGTTGCCGCAATAGGAGCTGTATTCCCGCCGAGTGCCGGGCGGCAGTTCTGGGCGCCCGTCACAGACGACCGACATCATCCGCCCTTCGGCGCTAAACGTCACCCGGCCGATGCCCTTTCCACCATAGGGTTCCGGCAACGCCGCTCCGGCGGCATCGCGGGCGGCCGCACGAGCCAATTTCCAGGTACCCACGATCGACGGCATTGCAACTACCTCCAGCTATTCGGCCGCGGCGCGGATCGGCTCCTTGGCACCATTCATGTAGGCGAGGCTGACCGGCTGATTGGTCTCGAACGGGCTTTCGAGGCCGAATTCTTTCGCCATCTCGCGCACCGCGGGGAACACCTCCTGGCCCATCAGCCGGATGCAGGTCTTGGCGTCCTGGTGCGACACGGTGCCGTCATTCCCCCACATGCCGAGAATGCCGGGCCGCGTCTCTTCGAGCAGGATGCGCAATTTGGCGATCACCTGCTTTGGCGTGCCGGCGATGATCATCAAATCTTCGAGCTGCTTCTCCAGCTCCGGACGGTAGCGGGGATTTTTCGACCGGCCGGAGGCAAACTCGACAAAAGCGCGGCGGTTCTCCGGACTGCCGTAGCCCGAGGGCGTGCTCCACACCGGATGGGCAAGCCCGGTGAACTCGCCCTGCATCCATCTGAATTGGGCGGCGTTGGCGAGCGCCTTCTCCTCGGTCTCTGCGACGTGGATCTGCTTCAGCATCCCGTGATAGTCCGGGCCCGGGCTAAAGCCGGCCTCGATTGCGACTTTGTCGTAGATCTGCCAGATCTGTTTGGTGCGGTCGATCGGGGTGTTGAGCGCGATGTAGGGATAGCCCTGCTGCGCGGCCCAGACGATCGTCTCGGGGCTGATGACTCCCGGGATCCATATCCGCGGATGCGGCTTCTGCAACGGCACCGCCCACGGATTGACGACGCGATGCTGGTAATGCGTGCCCTCCCAGCGGAAAGGGCCCTCGCGGGTCCACGCCGCGACTACGAGATCGTGCGCCTCCTGGAAGCGCTCGCGGTTGAAGGCGGGGTTGACGCCGGCGGCGAGCTGCTCCTGGCCGCCGCCACGCACGAAGCCCGAGACCAACCGGCCCTTCGAGATCATGTCGATCATCGCTAATTCTTCGGCGAGCCGCACCGGGTTTTCGGCCAAGGGCAGCGGATTGCCGAGCAATATTATCTTCGCCGTCTTGGTGACCGCAGCGAGGATCGAGGCGAAGATGTTGCACTTGGCCTGCATGCAGAACGGCGCGTTGTGGTGCTCGTTCAGCATGAAGCCGTCGATGCCCATCTCCTCGGCATAGATGTAATGCTCCAGGTACTCGTTATAGAGCCGGCTGCCGGCGATCGGATCGAAGTATTTGTTGGAGAACATCAGCGCCGTGGCCCCGAATGTCAGACCCTCGTCGGCCGGATAGGCCGACATCGGCTGCTCGGTGAAGTACATCAGTTGCATGGCTCTCTCCGTCTCCGGCGTTGCGCGGCGGAGGGGAGTATAGCCCCTGCCGGAGAAGACCGCATCCCGGAGCATGGGTCTGACGCAAGTCCGATCAAAGAAAAGCCGACCTGCCCCATCGATGCACACCGCGGCGGCGCCTTGGGGGTCCCGCCGAAACCACAATCAACTCGCCGGCTGGCCGGATTGCCCGGGCGGACCCTCTTCCACGAACGGCAGAACGCTGAACTCCAGCGGCTTTTTGGCGAAGGCCGGTCCACCGTCTGATCATGATTTGGCCGCCACCTAGGTCATGGCGCACATGCACCCGGTTCCCGGCGTCCTCCTCGGTCTACCAGTTTTTGAAGCCGTCGAGCGACAAGGCGTCCGTCTGATTCCGCCGGCCGCAATCGCATGCTATAGAGGCTGCTTCGCGCCGATAGGAGCTACGTCAATGAAGAACGGCATGGTGATCATCGACGCCGACGGCCACGCCGTTGACGCGGAACCGGTCTACCGCGAGCGGCTGCCGCAGAACTACCGGGCGCGGGCGACGATCTATCCGACCGACAATTTCGACCGCACCCAGAACGGCGCGATCAACAAGCGCCCGGCGACCGCGGCGCAGAATCTGAAGGACAACGACCTCGAAGGGATCGACCTGCAGATCATCTACCCGACTGGTGGGCTGTTCCTGTCGCGGGTGCGCGAGCCAGATTATAGCATCGCCTTGTCGCGGACCTATAACGACTGGCTCCATGACTGGTGCTCGGCTAACCCCAAGCGCCTGACCGGCGTCGCCCTTGTGCCCCTGCATGTCGACGTCAAGGCGGCGATCGCCGAGATGGAGCGGGCGGTCTCGAAGCTCGGCGCCGTCGGGGTAATGGTCAACACCTTCGATCGCAGCCGCAACGTCGCCCACCGCGATTTCTGGCCGTTCTACGAGGAATGTGCCCGCCAAGGTGTCGCAGTCGCCTTTCACGCCTCGGGCAGCGACACCATGGACCCGCTCTGCCATTTCGACAATTTCCTGCAGGTCCATACCCTGTCGCATGCGCCGGAGCAGCTGATCGCCTGCACCGCCATCATCTATAGCGGCCTCCTGGAGAAGTATCAGGATCTGCGCGTCGCCTTCCTCGAGGCGGGGATCGGCTGGGTCCCGTTCTGGATGGAGCATATGGACGAGGAGTATGAATACCGCCCCTTCGACGCACCGATGTTGAAGGCCAAGCCGTCGGAATACATGACCTGCGGCAGGGTATTCGTGTCCTGTGAGCCGGAGGAGAAGACCTTGCGCTATGTGCCGGAGTTCTTTCCCGCCGACAACATCCTGTTCGCCTCCGACTATCCCCACTGGGACGGCCAGTTCCCGAA
>DATNKF010000592.1:0-4625 GCA_035603555.1 Allostellaceae bacterium | reverse complement strand
AGATCGAGACGATCTGCCGCTACGGCCTCCCCGTGGTCACGGTCATCTTCAACAATAACGGGGTCTACCGCGGCGACGCGGCCGGCAGCGCCTACTCCCCGACCGGCCTCCTTCGGGACGCGCGCTACGAGAAGATTATCGAGGCGTTCGGCGGGGCCGGTTACCACGTGACCGACACGCCGAGCCTCACCAAGGCTCTGAGCGATGCGCTCGCGTCGGGCAAGCCGGCGCTGATCAATGCCGTCATCGACCCGACGGCCGGCACCGAGAGCGGGCACATCCAGAGCCTCAATCCGCGGAGTGCCGTCGCCCAGAAGAAATGAGAAGAGGAGATTTCACCCGAGCGGAAGGAGACCCGTGAAGCCAAGGTTTCGATCCCTCCTCCCGCTCGGCGCCTTGGTCCTTGCGGCTGCGATCAGCGACGCGACCGCTCAGCAAAGGCCATACAATCCTAGTCTCGGCGATCTGATGACGGCGACGGTGCAGCCGCGCCACACGAAGCTCGGCCTGGCTACCCGCGAGGGCAACTGGCCCTACGCCGCCTACGAGCTGCATGAATTGAAGGAGGCCTTTGACCGGGCGGCCAAAGTATGGCCGAAGTGGCGCACGTTCTCGATTTCCGAAATGATGGCTTCGGTCACCAAAGAGCCGATGGCCGCGCTCGAACGGGCGATCATGGCCGGCGACCCCAACCGCGTCACAACTGCCTATGAGCAGTTGACGGCGGCTTGCAACACCTGCCACCGCAGCGCCGATCGCGGCATGATCGTCATCCAGTCGCCGACCTCCTCTTCATTTCCCGATCAGGACTTCCGGCCGGTCAAGCAATGACCCGCTGGCTTCTCGCCGTTCTGGCGTCGGTCCTTGCGATCGCTCCGACGGCCTCCGGTGAATGCGCCCGGGCCCCCGATTCGGTATTTCTCGAAGAGCTTACTTCAACCGAGCTGCGCGACCTGGTCGGGTCGGGCAAGACGACGATTCTCGTGCCGATCGGCGGCACCGAGCAGAACGGCCCGCACATGGCGCTGGGCAAGCACAATCGTCGCGTCCACGTGCTGTCAGAAAAGATCGCACGGGCCTTGGGCAATGCGCTGGTCGCGCCGGTCATCGCCTACGTCCCCGAGGGCGGGGTCAATCCGCCGACCGAGCATATGCGGTTTCCGGGCACGATCACCGTGCCGGAAGAGGCTTTCGAGAAGATTCTCGAATACGCGGCGCGCAGCTTCAAGCTCGGCGGCTTCCGCGACATCGTTTTTCTAGGCGATCACGGTGGCTATCAGCGAGGCGAAAGGGCGGTCGCCGATCGGCTCGATCGGGAGTGGGCCGCGACAGGTGTGCGCGCGCACGCCATCGAGGAGTACTACCGCGCTGGCCAAGCGGAATTTGGTCGGTTGCTGAAGAGCAAGGGCTTTCGCGACGAGGAGGTCGGCACTCACGCCGGCCTCGCCGACACTTCGCTGATGCTGGCCACCGACCCGCGTTTGGTCCGCGCCGATCGCCCACGGTCAGCTGAAGGTGTGAATGGGGATCCAAGTCGGTCAAGTGCCGAACTCGGACAGCTCGGCGTCGATCTGATCGTGACGCGGACGGTCGACGCCGTTAGAAAGGCTGTCGCCCGTCACTGAACCCAAGGCATGCGGAGGCCGGTTTGCGTCAGCACATTCGTCGTTGGTTCGCCGTGGCCGTGTGGCTCGTCGCAGTGGTCGGGCTGTGCGGTTGGGCCGGCGGCTCTGCCCTCCCCTTGGTCAACCCGCGGGGCGATGCAAGCGCGTTGTGCTCGGCGGCGGCATCGGCGAGCCGTACGGCTCGGCCGGCATCGGCACTGCTGCGCAATGTTCGTGTCGGTCCGGTGGAGCCCATAACCGGCATGCCCGCCGTCGCGGATCCGAAGAATCTCTACAGTGCCACCGCGACCGATCGTCTGAGCCCGGCGCTCGCCGGGACACCGACCCGCGTCTATGTGCCCAACCGCAGATCGAACAGCGTTTATGTGATCGACCCGGCTACCCTCGCGGTGGTGGATCGCTTGCCGGTCGGCTTCAGCCCGCAGCACGTCGTGCCGTCATGGGATTTGAAGACCTTGTGGGTCGCCAATAACGGCAGCCGGCGCAAATCCGGCAGCCTGACGCCGATCGATCCCAAAACCGGCAGGCTCGGCCCGGCCATTCCGGTCGACGATCCCTACAATCTCTATTTCACGCCTGACGGCCGTTCGGCGATCGTGGTGGCCGAACGGCACAAGCGGCTCGACTTTCGCGATCCTCAGACAATGGCGCTGCAGCAATCCGTTGCCGCCCCGGGCTGCTCCGGCATCAACCACGCCGATTTCTCGATCGACGGGCGTTACGCGATCTTTACCTGCGAGTTCCGCGGCGGCGGACTGGTCAAAATCGATCTCGTCAATCACCAGGTGCTCGGCTATTTGCGGCTGACGAAGAGGGGCATGCCGCAGGACATCAGGATTTCGCCCGACGGCTCGGTCTTCTACATCGCCGACATGCATGCCGACGGCGTGTACGTGGTGGACGGCGACGGCTTCACCCAAACCGACTTCATCCCGACCGGGATGGGAACCCACGGGCTCTACCCCAGTCGCGATGCGACCAAGCTCTACGTCGCCAACCGCGGCTCGCACTCGACGCGCGCGCCGCCGCACGGCCGGGGCAGCGTCTCGGTCATCGATTTCGCGACCCGCACGGTCGAGAAGACCTGGTCTATCCCAGGCGGCGGCAGTCCCGACATGGGCAATGTGAGCGCCGACGGAAAACGGCTCTGGCTGTCGGGTCGGTTCGACAACGTCGTCTACCACATCGATACCGCGACGGGCGGGGTCGCAACCATCCCGGTGGGCCTCGAGCCGCACGGCCTGACCGTCTGGCCGCAGCCCGGCCGCTATTCGCTCGGCCACACCGGCAATATGCGCTGAACTGGCTGTTCACCCGCAGGTCTTTCGCGGGTCGCCGATAGCGAGTAGGTTAGCGCGTCAACTACGGGATTCGGGGAGCAGTTGGCGCCCGAACGCCCGAGATGAAGAGCATGAACGCAGCCCGGAAAGGGAGTGACGATGCCGACTTATGAAATCACGAAAGAAGATGTCGAATATTTGCGTCATGGCGACAAGGCACTGACCGCCCGCCTCTATAAGCCCAAGGGGGACGGCCCGTTCCCGGCCGTTGTCGACCTTCACGGCGGCGCGTGGACCAGTGGCGATTTGGCGGGCACCCAGGGTCTCGACGAAACGCTGGCGAAGAACGGCTTCGTCGTCGCCTCGCTGAATTTCCGCCACGCGGCCGATGGATACCCGACCTCGCTCGTCGACATCAACTACGCGGTCCGGTGGGTCAAGGCGCATGCGCGCGACCTCAAGATCCGCCCCGACCAGGTCGGCATTGCAGGTCAGTCGAGCGGCGGACATCTCGCCATGCTGGCGGCGATGCGGCCGAATGATACGAGGTATGCGTCGGTCCCGCTTCCGGCCGGCTCGCCCGCGGTCGATGCGACGGTGCGCGCGGTCGCGATGTCGTGGCCGGTCATCAACCCGTTGTCGCGCTATCGCAATGCCCAGAAGCTGGCGAAGGGTCCAAACCCGCCGGCGTTCTCGATCGGCATGAAGGAAAAGCACGACATGTATTGGGGCACGGAAGCCGCTATGACCGAGGGCAACCCGGTGCTGCTCCTCGAACGCGGCGAGAAGGTGCCGACCCCGCCGGCGCTCTGGGTCCAGGGGCGTCCCGACATCGTCCACGACTACCACGACGACGATTCCGATTTCCCGGGCAACGAGCCCGAGCGGTTCGTGTCGAACTACCGCAAAGCCGGCGGCGACATCGATATCGTCTATGTTCCCAATGACGCGCGCTCGACCAGCGTCTCATTCGATCCAATCGCCGTGTTCTTCCGCAAGCACCTCGGCTAAACCAGCTGCTGCCCTTGATTCCCCCCCCTGCGCGCGCGGGGGAGGGTCAGGGTGGGGGCGCGAGAGGATCCCCGGGGTACCAGTCGCCAAGAACTTGTTCCTCGGTATATGTCGGCGGCGCAATATTGCGGACATCCTCACCATGCAGACGGAGCACACGGGAGGTCAGTCGCGCTACGCGCAATGATTCTTCTGCGATAATGCGAGCAACATCACCCCTGAGGCTCGGACTATCGTTGAGCACCAGCTCGATATCGGATCGCTCGCGAGTGATCGTCTCCATGCACCCGCGCCTTGGGTCAGCCGCCGGTGAGCGCTCAAGCTTGAGCAGGTGTTCGAGAATGACTGCAATGCGGCTGCGCAGCTCATGTCTTTGGGATCGGCCCAAGCTCTCGACCTCCTCGGCAAGGTTCTCCCAGTCCAAAGGCAAATTCGTGCCGACCTTGGCCGCGTCACGCAGCGCGGTCGATTGCTCCTCGGTCCAGCGAACGAAATCCTCCTCGTAAAGCCGTGCGGCGCTGCTGGACATTTACCCCTCCTCCGACCGCTGGGTCATTTTTCCGATGAGCTCGGCGCCCCTTTCATCCCGAGCGCTTGAACAGCGCTTCGGCGCCGCGGCGCTGCCCGAGTTTCGCGGTGATCTCAACTCGGACGCGGGCAATTTCGGCCTCGAGCTCGGCAACATAGGTCTCGAGCTCTTCTATACCCA
>DATNKF010000591.1:0-5343 GCA_035603555.1 Allostellaceae bacterium | reverse complement strand
AGCCCGCAGAAATCGAGGTGGGTCGGACGCGGCGTGTCGGCCAAGGCGGCACGCCAGGCCTGGCGTAGCAGCCGCGGCAGCTCGGCGGTCGAACCAACCGGCGTCGAGAACTTCGTAACCGCGGCGAAGAGCGAGGCGTGGGCGATTTCCTGGTAGGCGTTGCGGTGCTGAAAGGAGGGTTCCTTACGGCCGGTCAGCGCAATCACCGGGCTACGCCCGAGATAGGGATCCTGCAATCCGGAAGCGAGGTTGGCGGCACCGACCGATTGCGCCATGCACACCGCGGGCCGGCGCATGACGCGGGCGTAGCCGTCGGCCATATAGGCCGCCGCCTTTTCGGAATGGGCGAGGATCGGGGTAACCCCAAAGTCCTGCAGTTGCAGCAAAGTGCGGCGCAACACCGATTCCACAAAGAAGACATGCGTCGTACCGGCACCGGCTAATGCCCGCGCCAGCCATTCGGCGCCGTTCATCGATCTCTGTTCGCTCAATGCAATTCCCTCCCGCTCAGAGCGTCAGCCCGCCATCGACGATGACGGTCTGGCCAGTGATCATCGCCGCACCGGCACACAGGAAGAAGATCGTCTCGGCGATGTCTTCGGGCTTGCAGGCACGTTTGAGTGGTGTGCGCTCGATCGTGGCGCGCTTCCTGTCCTCCGGCCAGTCCTTTTGCCACGGGCTGTCGACATGGCCCGGCGCCACCGCGTTGACCCGGACTTCCGGTGCCAAGGTCCGCGCCAGGCTGCGCGTCAGATTGATCAGCCCTGCCTTGCTCGTCGCGTAGGGAATGCTGCTGCCCGACCCCATCACGCCGGCGATCGAGGCCGTGTTGCAGATTGCTCCGCGCGCCAGTTTGAGTGCGGCGGCCGCGGCATGCGCGCAGCGAAACGGGCCGATCAGATTGGTCGTCAGGATCCGCGACCAGAAGTCCTCGGTCAAGGCATCGAGGTCGGCAAAAGGGATCGGCGTCGGTGTGGCCGGCGTCCCGGCATTGTTCACGAGAAAGTCGAGCCGCCCGAGCCCGTCAACTGCACTCGCCACCATGCGCTCCGCCTCTCCCGGCTTGCCGACATCGCCGGGTGCCGCGATGATACGGTACCCTTGCACCTTGAGGCGCTCGACCTGATCGGGTCCGCGCGGATCCTCGGGGAGGTGGTTGAGCGCTACGGCGGCACCGTTGCGGGCAAAAATCTCGGCCGTGGCGAGCCCGATGCCGGAGGCGGCGCCGGTGACGAGCACGGCCTTGCCGGAAAGATCCGCATTGATCATCTGAGAGAGCTTTCGAAAGGAGCGGCAATCCAGCGACAGCATGCCCCCGCCGCTGCGACTGTCAAGCCGCTGAGGTCTGTGGTATCGGTGCCTGTATCGGGCAACGGAGGAAGCAAATGGATACGATCGAGGCCACCAGCACCGGGCTGCTCTCACGGCTGCCATCGCGCCTGCACCATAACGCGTTCGTGGTGCGCGACCACGAGACGAACCGTCGCTTTTTCGAGGACCTTCTCGGCATTCCGCTCGTCGCGACTTGGTGCGAGAAAAATTTCAGCGCCGAGATGCAGAAGGAGATCGAGTTCTGCCACACCTTTTACAGCATGGCAGACGGCAGCGCCCTCGCCTTCTTCCAGTTCGCCGACCCTGAGATGTACGAGCTGACCCAGGCGAAACAGCCGGCCAAGATCGGTCGCTACGACCACATCGCGTTTAAGGCCGAGGCGGAGACCTATGACGAGCTGAAGCGGCGGCTGGAGCGCGCCGGCGAGAAATACCGCGAGACCAATCACGGCTACTGCAAATCGATCTACGTCTCCTCGCCTGACGGACTGATCGTCGAGTTCACCCAGGACCCGGAGGATGTCGCCGAGATCGACGCCGTGCGCCGCGGCGACGCGCACCGCGAGCTTGTGCGCTGGCTGGCCGGCGACCGCCGCACCAACAACGAGCTGCGCGGCCGCGCCTTCTAGGTTCGCAGCACGCCGCCGCAACCGGCCGAATACTAGTGGAGGCAATGGGAAACCGAGGCTTGCCGCACAGCTCGCATTGGGGAGCTTTCTCGGTGCTGGCGCGCGGTCGCGACGTTGAGGTCGTGCCGCATCCCGAGGACCCCGATCCTTCGCCGCTGCTCGGCAACATTCCCGCCGCGGTGTCGCACCGGGCGCGGATCGCGCGGCCGATGGTTCGGCGCGGATGGCTCGAGCAGGGCGCCGCACCGGATGAGCGGCGCGGCCGCGACGAGTTCGTAGCGGTCTCGTGGTCCCGCGCGCTCAATCTCGTCGCAGCAGAACTGCGGCGCTGCTACGCCGAATATGGCGCGCGGGCGATCTTCGGCGGGTCCTACGGCTGGGCGAGCGCCGGGCGCTTCCATGACGCGCAGAGCCAGATCCATCGGTTCCTGAATTTGGCCGGCGGTTATGTCCGCTCGGTCAACAGCTACAGCTCGGGTGCGGCGACGGTGATCCTGCCGCACATCCTCGGCCCGCAAGGGGCGGTGGCCGGCAACACCGTCAGCTGGGCCGAGCTTGTGTCGAAGAGCGAGCTGGTACTCGCCTTCGGCGGCATGGCGCTCAAGAACAATGATGTCGGCGGCGGCGGCACGAGCCGGCATATTGCCCGCGCCCAGTTGCGCGAGGCACGCGACCGGGGGATCGAATTCCACCTGATCGGCCCAATACGCGACGATCTGCCGGCCGAGATCGAAGCAATCTGGCACCCGATCCGCCCGGGCACCGACGTCGCGTTGATGTTGGGCCTGGCGCACACGCTGGTGACCGAAGGGCGGCATGACCGCGCGTTTCTCGATGGCTTCTGCGTCGGCTGGGAGGGGTTCGAGGATTATCTCCTCGGCCGCCATGACGGCCAGCCCAAGGACGCGGCATGGGCGGCGGCGATTTGCGGCATCCCGGCCGACGAGATCATCGCGCTCGCTCGCCGGGCTGCAGGCCGGCGCAGCCTGGTCACCTGCTCGCAGTCGTTGCAACGCGCAGAATATGGCGAGCAGCCGGTGTGGATGGGCGTGGTATTGGCCGCTGTGCTCGGCCAGATCGGGCTGCCGGGCGGCGGGTTCGCCTACGCGTTGGGGTCGACCTCCAATACCGGAAAGCCGGCCTTGGCGGTGCCGGTGCCGACATTGCCGCAGGGCCGCAACAGCATTGCCGATTTCATCCCGGTGGCGCGCTTGTCCGACATGCTGCTGCATCCGGGCGAGCCTTTCGACTACAACGGGCAGCGCCTCAATTATCCGGACATCCGGCTGGTCTATTGGGCGGGCGGCAATCCGTTCCATCATCATCAGGACCTCAACCGGCTGCGCCGCGCCTTTGCCCGCCCCGACACGGTCGTCGTGCACGAATCGGCATGGACGGCAAGCGCCCGCCACGCCGACGTCGTACTGCCGGCTACCATTACATTGGAGCGCGAGGATCTCGGTGCCGCTGCGGGCGATCCTCTGCTGGTGGCGATGCATCGGGCGGTCGCCCCCTTTGGCGAGGCCCGTGACGATTACGCGATCTTCAGCGGGCTGGCCGAGCGCCTCGGGTTCGTCGAGCAATTCACCGAGGGCCGCTCGGTGCGGCAGTGGCTGCAGTATCTCTACGATTCAACCCGCCGTGCCGTGTTGGAGCGCGGCATCGAAGCGCCCGATTTCGACCAGTTCTGGGACAGCGGCGAGTTGGTGTTGCCGACCTTGACCTCGGGCGGCGGCATCGTTCGCGCGTTTCGCCGGGACCCTGACGCAGCACCGCTGCCAACGCCGAGCGGCAAGGTCGAGATCTGGTCCGAGACCATCGCGTCCTTCCGCTACGCCGACTGCCCGGGGCATCCGATGTGGCTGCCGCCGACCGAGGGCGCGGGGTCCTCCACCGTGGCGCGTTTTCCGCTGCAGCTCGTCGCCAACCAACCGGCGACCCGGCTGCACAGCCAGCTCGATTTCGGCGCCACGAGCCAAGCCGCGAAGGTCGGCGGTCGCGAGCCGGTCCGCATCAACCCGCGCGATGCCGCCGCGCGCAACATCCGCGACGGTGACATCGTGCGGCTCTACAATGATCGCGGGGCATGCCTCGCCGGCGCGGTGCTGAGCGAGGCACTGCGGCCCGGTGTCGTCCAGCTTGCAACCGGCGCCTGGTACGATCCCGACGACCCGGCCGCGGAGAGGCCGCTCTGCGTGCACGGCAATCCGAATGTGCTGACCCGCGACGTCGGCACCTCCCGCCTGGCGCAGGGTTGCACCGGCCAGCTCAGCCTGGTGGAGATCGAGCGCTTCGATGGCCTGCCGCCGCCCGTGAGAGCCTTCGATCCGCCGCCGGGTGCAGCGTAATCGGCAGGTGCCTTCACCGGCGATCGGCGGTATGCTTAAGCCAACGATAGGAAAGGAGGCTCACATGATCAAAGGTCTGCACCACAACGCCTATCGCTGCCGGGACTCGGAAGAAACCCGGGGGTTTTACGAGGATTTCCTCGGCCTCCGCCTGGTCAGCGCGTTCGAGATCGACGAGGGCCGCGGGCTCCACACCTTCTTCGAGATGGACGACGGCTCATGCCTCGCGTTTTTCGAGGTGCCCGGCACGCCCTTCGATTTCAAGCAGCAGAACGCCTTGGATCTGCACATCGCGCTCGGCGTCGAGCCCGACACTTTCGACAATATGCTGCAGAAGGCGAGGAATGAGGGCCGAGAGGTTCGCGGGCCGGTCGACCATGGCTTCGTCCGCTCGATCTATTTCCGCGACCCGAATGGGTACGTCATCGAATTGACCGCCAGCACCGGGGTCCGTCAGGAAATCATGAACCCCGCGATCTCGAAGCCGCACGAGGCGCTGGCGCGCTGGCAAGCGGCGAGGAGCCACTAAAGGAGGAAACTATGGCGATATTCACACACGTCGCGATCGGCACGAACGACATCGCAAAGGCGCGCGCGTTCTATGACGGCGTGCTCGGGCCGCTCGGGTATAAACGCGTCGCTGATTTTGGCGATGGCGGTTCGGCCTGGGGCGAAACGGCTCCCGAGTTTTTCGTGCTGAAGCCGGCCGATGGCCAGCCCGCGACATTCGCCAATGGCGGTACGGTCAGCTTTGTGGCGCCGAACCGTGCCGCGGTCGCCGCCTTCCACAAGGCGGCACTCGCCGCCGGCGGCAAGGATGAGGGTGCCGTCGGTCCGCGGACCTGGCATCCCCACGCCTATGGCGCCTATGCCCGCGATCTCGACGGCAACAAGCTCGCGGTCTATTGCCTAAAGCCGGAGTAAGCCCCGGCATGATCCGCTGGCTCGTCTGGTGACCGAGCCAGCGGATCACCTGCTGATTAAGGTCATAAGGAGAATATTAAGCTCATCCGCGGTTAATCGCCGATCTGGAA
>DATNKF010000590.1:0-4222 GCA_035603555.1 Allostellaceae bacterium | reverse complement strand
TCGAGGCCCGGTTGCACGAGGCCGAGCATTTCGCCCACGCTGCGCTCGTGCACGTCGGAGTTCTGACGCAAGTCGAGCGCGGCGAGATGAAAGCCGAAGACATCGACGGCGCGACGCAAATTCTTCAGGCGGCCCTTGGCCAGGATCCCGGAACCGTTGGCGACAAGCGAGCCGTCGAGGATCGCAAGATCGGCAAGCAACTCGCTGCTATCACCATAGGGCGGTGCGTCGCCGACGGCATGTTGCGGGGGTTCGAGATGATCGAGCGCCCGCGCCGTCGCCGCCAGCCGAGCATAGATCCCGGTGATCGCCCGCCGGTACGGCTCGTCTTGCCGGTTCGTAGAGCGGTCCGGCGACCTCGCCGCGAGCTCCACGAGCGCATCCGAAATGCCGACCAGCCGGCTGTCGAGCGACATCTCGCCGCCGAGTAGATGCAGCTCGTCGAGGTAGTAACTGAGGGCACGGCTGCTCTGCGCCCGCAGCCCCGCGCGCAACACGACCTCGGTCACAAACGGATTGCCATCGCGGTCGCCGCCGATCCAGCTGCCTATGCGCAGGAAGGAGGCGAGACTATCCGCGAGCGGCACGCCCACCCCCGCGAGCTCGTCTTCGAGGTCGGCGTAAAATCGCGGCAATTCTGACAGGAACGTATAGTCGTAATAGGAGAGGCCGTTAGCCACCTCGTCGATCACGCGAAGGCGCGTTCTGCGCAGCGGATTTGTCTGCCACAAGGTCAGGACCGCTCGGCGCAGCGCCGCCTCATTTGCTCCAAGCTCAGCCGCGGTCAGAGAAGGCCGGTCGCGTTCAGCCAGGAGGTCGGCAACTTCCATCTCGCGATCGATCGTGCTTTTGCGCCGCACTTCGGTCGGATGGGCGGTCAACACCGGGACGACCATCGCGCTGGAGAAGAAGGCAGCGAGGCGCTCGGGGGGGATACCGGCTTGGCGGGCGCGGGCGAGCGCGTGGGCCATCGTGCCTTCGCGAGGCGCCGAGGCGGTCAAGGCATGGGTGCGGGTACGGCGGATGTGGTGCTGATCCTCGGCGGTATTGGCGAGATGCGAAAAAAAGCCGAATGCGCGAATGATCTGAAGCGCCTCCTTCTGCGGCAGAGTATTCAGCATCGCTTCGAGATTGCGGCGTGCCGTGACATCCTCGTCTCGGCGGAAGCGGACGGAGTTCTGGCGAATCTGCTCGACGATGTCGAAGACCGCCTCGCCGCTCTGCTCGCGTACCGTATCGCCAAGGATCCGACCGAGCAGCCGGATATCGTCGCGCAACGGGAGATCTTTGTCCTCGGTCTCGATTGCTTTCGGTTTCGGCATGGGCCCCCCTTTTTGACCGACTTCATCGACGGATGCCTGGCCGTCATTGCAGGAACCATGCCTTACCACAGCAGCGGCAGCCGTATCGCATCCCCTGGTTCCCAATGGCCACGGCGTCGGTCATCGCCGGCATTCCTCCGGTGAGATCTGCGCCCCCATGTACGGCGCGGTCCATCTCAATCCCACGCAGATCGAGCCCTGAGAAATCTCGTCCAGTTAAATCGGTCAGATACCCGGGCTGAGAAAATCAGGCATCCTGGCAAAGGGTGATCGCGGCCGGTCGGTGTCTGACATCGCGAGACCTTACTCCGAATGCCAGAGGACGCACCTAGCCGCGCCGACCGTCCCGAAAAGCAGACCCTGCGGAGTCCAGGAAAGAGCCGAACGCGGAGGAACGCAAACGATGAAGCCGACCCATACAACGCTCGTCGGTAAAAACCAGTATGGTTAAGTAATAGAATTGACTAATCTAACAAAAATGCGATTTCGATGGGCTAAACTGGTGCGCGAGCCAGCAACCCAGCTCTACAGACGCCAAAACATGCCACATGTAAAAGTTACTCAGGGGTTGACAACGAGGTTTTAGCCTTAGTAGCCTCGGAGCTCCTACCCTCCGTGTCCGGTTCCGTCGGGGACAAACCGGGCCTACACCGATCTGCATTTCCTCGCTGGTTCAATTTATTGGTACCGGGCGGCGCGATTGGCTTGCGCGCGACAAGGGAATGCCCAGTGAGAAGGATCCGATGCAATGCTATTGCGTCGAACGATTGGTATTTCCCTCGCGTGCTTGGTGACATCCGCCTGCGCTATAGCCACGGAGTCAGAAGAGAGCACAGCCCGCGACCCAGGTGACTCCACCGGTGTCAGCCCGGGAAACGCAGAAATGCCGGCCGGTACATCTCGCAGCTTCACCTGCGGGCCTCGTGAGGAACGCCGGTCGCCTGACCATGGCTCGAGGGGGGTGGGGCAACGGCGCGCAAGTTTCGAGCCCGTAGCACATGCATGTGGCAGTATCGCAGACGCCTGTTGCGGCCTGGTACCGGCAACTGGGAGCAGCCAGTTCGGAAAAGCCGTCTGGTATGACTTCGTGGGCGGTCGGACTGCGAGCGGTGAGATCCTCGACTCCGTCACTGCCACCGCCGCGCATCGCTCGCTTCCGCTGGCCTCTTACGCGAAGGTGACGAACCTCGACAACGGCCTCTCGGTGGTCGTCAAAATCAATGACCGCGGCCCATACACTCGCGGACGCATCATCGACCTCTCGCCGCATGCTGCCGACGCGCTCGACATGAAGCGTGCCGGGGTGGCGGCCGTCGTTATTGACCCCTTGGTCCATCAGGCGGCTCCGACCGTCGCCGAGTTTCAAAGCGCTGGTACGGCACTGGCGCAATAGGGGACCTGGTGTCCGGCCTGGCTGGCCAGCGTGCGTCGCCGGAACGGGATATCTACGAGGTGCTATGGAATGGATCGACGTTCGTTTCTGTCCTTAGTAGCTGGGTGCGTCACATGGCCGTTGATAGCGCATGCAGTTTCCCGCCCGCCCATCGCGCTGCGTCGGCTGCGGCTGGTCAACGCACATACCGCCGAGACTTTCGACGGGTCGTACCGCGACGATAAGGGCCCAATCGAAGGGGTTATCGACGAGCTCTGCATTTTTCTCCGCGACCATCATTCCGGGCAAAAGGCGCAGATCGATGTCGGGGTGATCGACTTCCTGGCCGATGTGCTCGATGCGGTCGGCGAGACCAAAGCGACGATCCTTTCCGCCTATCGCACCGCTGAGACGAATGCGATGCTCGCCCGCACCACCTTTGGCGTTGCCGAGCACAGCCAGCATATCGTCGGCCGCGCGCTGGATATTCGCCTCGAATCGAGGCTTTCCGATGCGATGACCAGAGCCCGGGCGATGCAGCGCGGCGGTGTCGGCTGGTATCCGCATTCGGGTTTTATTCACATCGATACCGGGCCGATACGCAACTGGACCCTCGACCAGCGCGGTCTTGACCGCCTCCTGATATTCGATGGCCGCCCGCTAAGGCTCGAAGGGCGCAGCCAGGTGCTGCTTGGTGGACAGTGGCGGCCGCTTCCTGTGGAAGAGCGGCTCATGCTGCAGCACCGGCTCGCCCGGGTCGAGCTCCTGGCCCGCAGCGGCGGTTTTCGCCTCAATCCGTAACGGCGCACCGACGCCAAGCGTCACGCCTGCGGCAGCAAACCGATCAGCAGCTGCCGTATTCCAGTTGACTTCGAAGTGAGGCGAAGCCCGCAAAACTTTGGAGGGGCATCGCGGAAGTTGACGGATCGGTGGGCCGGAGGACATCGCCGAGGCTGACTGTATTGCATGCAAGACTGGCTTCAGAATCGGCGAGACCATCGTAGTCGACGGCGGTGCGCTACAGGCGCAGTAATCTGATCACGTCAAGTGCGGCGCCGCATCCGCGAAGGATGTTCGGCCCGGCCTTCGCTCTCAATTCCTCCTAGCTAGCTAGCTAGTCCTTCTAAGGGCGCATCCGGCAGCTTCAGACTTACGAGCCGGACAGGACCTCGTCAATCGAGGCGAATGATGATTCCTTCGGCGGGGATCTCTGAGATGACCTCGGTGACATGGCCTTTGCCGGTGGTGTTGACATCCATCAGCATACCACCAGCTTGGAGTGTGTGGGACTCACTGTCACTCCCGACGAAGCGCAGAGCGCCGGAGAGGCAGATCAAGAGCCTTGGGTTCGGCGTCGGATGAAGATCGCCAACCCAGCCAGGCAGGATGCGAAAGAAGGTATAGCTCGTCGCATCCATCTGCGCGGAGATGTAGAACGGGGCAGCCGGCGGCGCGGCTTTCTTGCAGGGACAGGGGAACATCGTAGGCGTCGAAGCGGCACTCGCCCGCTTCATCGGAATACATCCGT
>DATNKF010000589.1:0-3025 GCA_035603555.1 Allostellaceae bacterium | reverse complement strand
AACCCCCAACACGCGAATGGTAATCGACCACCTAGGACTGCCGCAACCGCATGAGCCGCCACCGCCCGCCGAGCCATTCGCCGATCTGCCGAAGCTGCTCGCTATGGCGGCCCATGACAACGTCGCTGTGAAAATCAGCGGCGCCTGCACGCTGTCGCACGAACCCTTCCCCTACAAAGACATCTGGGACCCGCTTGTTCGGATCTTTGACGCTTTTGGTTTCGATCGCTGCATGTGGGGCACGGACTGGACCCGCGCGGTCGGCTTGTTAACTTACAAGCAGGGTGTCGACGCGTTTCGCATCACCGACCGGCTGTCTGCCAGCGATCGCGCCACTCTGATAGGCGACACGCTGGCGCGGATCTACAACTGGTCGTCGAGAGGCTGAGGCGCGGCTTCCCGGCTGCGCGGCGCCTTCATCGCGCCGTGCAATTCGGCGACGATCTCGAACGAGCGCTTGCGTTTGGCATGGTCGAAGATGTTGGCGGTCACCATCAGCTCGTCGGCCCCGGTGCGACGGATGAAATCGTCGAGCCCGCGGCGCACGGTGCCGGGCCCGCCGACGATCGCGGTCCCCAATGCGTCGGCGAGGATGGCGCGGGCGTAGGGATCGAGCCGGGCCTCAAAATCGGCGACCGGTGGGGGTACGCGTCCGCGCTGTCCGAGCCTGTTGTTTAGCGACGATTGCTGCAGTGACGAGAACAGAAACCGCGCCTCCTCGTCCGATTCTGCAGCAATGACGACGACCCCGAGCATGACATGCGGCAGCGCGAGTTGGGCGGACGGGCGAAACCGCTCGCGGTAGATCTTCATCGCCGGCATCATCATCGCCGGCGCGAAATGCGAGGCGAACGCGAAGGGCAGGCCCAGATACGCCGCGAGCTGCGCGCCGTAGGTGCTCGACCCGAGGATCCAGATCGGCACCTCCAGCCCGGCGCCGGGAACCGCCTGCACCGCCTGACCCGGCTCGGGCGGCTGAAAGTAGCTCATCAGCTCGACCACATCGCGGGGAAACTCGTCGACATCGCCGGAGAGATTTCGGCGAACGGCGCGGGCGGTAACCTGATCCGAGCCGGGCGCGCGGCCGAGACCCAGCTCGACCCGCCCCGGATGGAGTGCCGCGAGGGTGCCGAACTGCTCGGCGATCAACAGCGGGGCGTGGTTCGGCAGCATGATGCCGCCGGCGCCGATCCGGATGTGGTCGGTGCCGGCCGCGATATGGGCCAGCGCCACCGCGGTCGCGGCACTCGCAATGCCCGGCAGATTGTGGTGCTCGGCCATCCAGAAGCGCCGGTAGCCGAGCGCCTCAACCTGCCGCGCCAAATCGAGCGAGTTGCGCAACGCCTGACCGGCATCGCTGCCTTCGGTGATCGGGGAGAGATCGAGAACGGAGAGCGGGACCATCGGATGACCATCTCACCGCAGACGGGCGAGGACAAGGCCACCGGCGGCTTCACAATCGGGTTCGTGCCGCTCATTATCGCCGGTCCCGAGAAGGCCGCCAAAATGACCACGACCATAAACGCGATCTACCGCTACCCAGTAAAGGGCCTCAGCGCCGAGAAGATGGATCGGGTAGCGCTGATGCCCGGTGAATGCCTGCCGCATGATCGGCGCTTTGCGGTGGCACTCGGTTCGACGCGCTTCGATCCGCAACGACCGGAATGGCTGCCGAAAATCCGTTTCATCATGCTGATGCGCGACGAAAAGCTGGCGCAGCTTCAGACGCGTTTCGACGCGGGCAGCGGCGTCCTGACGATCGCCGAAAACGGTCGGGAGTTGTTGCACGCGGCGATGACTGAGCCGGACGGACGCCGTCGGGTGGCGGAATTCCTCGCGGATTTCCTCGGTGACGTCGAGGGACCGCTGCACGTCGTCGAGGCGCCGGGGCACGCCTTCGCCGATGCGCGGCGCAAGCCGAACGCGACGACCGATAAATACGTCTCGCTGATCAATCAGGCGAGCATCGCGTCGCTGGAGGCGGCTATGGGTGTGCCGGTCGATCCCCTCCGGTTTCGCGCAAATATCTATTTCAAAGGGGCGCCGGCCTGGAGGGAGCACGATTGGGTCGGCTCCGAGATCACCCTCGGAGCGGCCCGGCTGCGGGTCATCTCGCCGATCACCAGATGCGCGGCAACCCAGGTCAATCCGGTTACCGCAGAGCGCGACCTCGACATCGTCGCTGCCCTCGAAAGCGCATTCGGCCATATAAATATGGGCGTCTACGCCGAGGTGGTGGCCGGCGGCGAGATCGCGTCGGGGCGGCCCCTGCTCGGGCCGCCCCGTGATTGATGCTACGCGGCGTGGAGGAGTTCCAGATACTCCTCGTAGACCGTCATGTTCTTGCCGAAGGAGATCGCCGCGGCCTGAGCGCCGCAGACCAGATGCATCCAGCGCCAGGGCTCGCGGGTGGCGTGGAATTCTTCGATGATCGACTGGTGGTGCTTGAACGAGTGCATCTCGGTGAAATTGTCGTGGCACACGATCTCGGCGAGACGCGCGATGAAGGCCTGCGGGTCGTAGCCGGCCTTCATGTATTGCGTAGCCAGGTTGACCGTCTCCTTGACCTCCGGCACCGCCATCATCAGGCCGAGATTAGCCACCTTGGACCAGTCGGTCGGCGGCTGGTTGTAGATGCTGTGCCTGATGGCGTCGAGCAGTTCCTCCTGCGTCCGCGGGGGCAAGGCGGCTACCGCGGTCATATCGGGCTGCGGGTGCGGCTCCATCCGACCGGCGGTCGAGCGGATTTCCGGGCCCGACTGCCAGGTCAACAGCAACATCAGCTTGTTCTTGAGGCTGATCCCGTCGAGCCGTATCAGGTAGCGCCGCAGATTGACGCTCGTATGCAGGTGGACATCCATCGGGTTCCCGCCGAGGGAGCGCATGAACAGACCAGCGGCCCCGATCGAGAGCGCCTCACCCCCGCCCTCGAGGGAAAGCCCGCCGGCCAAGGCCTTCGCCATCAACACGGGAATATCGGCAAACACGTCAACCGCACCGATAGCCTCTCCCAGCTCGCCGATAG
>DATNKF010000588.1:0-4210 GCA_035603555.1 Allostellaceae bacterium | reverse complement strand
CGTTCTGGTTGACGCCGTGCTGGGTCAGGTGGCGCGCCTGCTCGGGCGAGAGATGCCGGTTGGCCTCCTGCATGCGCTTCAACGCGTCGTCGATCGAGGGATAGCGGCGCGGCAGCCGGCCCGCCAGCCGGCGGGTCTCCTCGATCCATTCGTGCATCCGCCCGGCGAGCGGCACCTGCGCCCGCTCGGCGGTCTTTTCGGGCGATGCCCCCACGCCTTCGATCGCCACTAGGCGGCGCACATTGTCGGGATAGATGCCGGCATAGCGCAGCGCTATGTTGCCGCCGAGCGAATGGCCGATGACGGTGACCGGCGCCAGTTCCTGCTGATGGATCAACTGGGCGAGGTCGTAGATCAAGGCGGCCACCGTGTAGTTGCCGTCGGACGACCATTGGCTGTCGCCGTGACCACGCAGATCAGGGGCCAGGATGCGCCAGTCGCGCCGCAGCGCCGCGGCGACCCAATCCCAATTGCGGCAATGATCACGCCCGCCATGGACGAGCAGCAACGGTGGCGCCCCTGGATTGCCCCAATCGACGTAGTGCAACCGCAGGCGCTGGGAGAAATAGATGCGCGAGGTCGGTCCGGAACTGTCGAGAGCCATCGATCCGTCTCGTTATTTTCGCCCGTGGCGGCAACGTGCGATCGTAGGCGCGCGGACTGCGACGGGCAAGCGGACGAGGTGGCTCAGCCGGGGCGCAAATCCTGCGCCGCGAGGCCGGGCCAGCCGGCCACAATGGTTTCCCGGTCGAGATCGCGAACGATCATCACGAGCCGCGAGGTGCGGTCGCCGTTCGGCCATCGGCGCAGTACCACCGGGGGATGGAAGACGTGCTGGACCCCGTGAATGACGACGGGGCCTTCTTCATCGGCGACGTTCAGCACGCCTTTGACGCGCAACAGGCGGTCGCCGCAGGTCGCCCGTAATTCGCCGAGCCAGCCGTGAAAGGCGAGCCAATCGAGCGGCTGCTCCGCAACAAGAGAAAAGGCGCTGATGCCATGAGTGTGGCGGTGGTCCTGATAGGCGCGGATGTTGAGCCACCGCCCGGGGTCGCGCTGCTCATGCAGCCCGGCGCCAAATAGCCTGGCCGGGTCGATCTCGCCGTGAATCACGGTTTCGATCGCTGCCCCCGGGTTGATGCCGCGCAAGGCCCGGACCAGCGCTTCGACCTCCGCGGCTGGCGCGATGTCGGTCTTGGTCACGAGCAGCCGGTCGGCGAGTGCCGCCTGCTTGAGAGCCTCGGCATATTGCTCCACTTGGCTGAGCCCGGCCGCGCCGTCGATCGTCGCGACCACGGTGTCGAGGCGAAGGTCATGGCCGAGGAGCGGGTTGTTCAGCAGCAGCTGCACGACCGGGGCGGGGTCGGCGAGACCGGAGGTCTCGATCAGCACGCGGGCGAACGCCGGGACTTCGCCGTGGTCGCGCTGAACCAGAAGCCGACGGAGCGCATCCTGGAGATCGCCGCGCACCGCGCAACAGAGGCACCCGCTCGCCAGCACAACGGCCTCGCCGGCGATCGGCTCGACCAGCAGATGATCGAGTGCCACCTCGCCAAACTCATTGATGATCACCGCACTGTCGGCCATCTCCGGCCGCTGCAACAGGCGATTGAGCAGGGTTGTCTTGCCGCTGCCGAGAAAACCGGTGATCAGCGAGACCGGGAGGCGCTCGGCGGATCGGTCGCGATCGAACAGGCTGTTCGGAGTAGACATCATTAACCGCCGATCGGATACTCCCGCGCCAACCGAAAATTCAATCCCCAGGAGGAAGTGCCGTGACCGATAGTGTGGACCGTTCCCCCGATGATACACCGCCCTCGCCCGATCGCCGGAGTTTCCTGAAGACCGCCGGGATCGCCGGCGCCGCGGGTGCGGTGGCGGGAGCCGCACACGGAAAGTTCGGGCTGGCGCCGATCGCCTCGGCCCAAGCGCAGCCGGCCGCCCCGCCGAAGCTCTCCACCGCGAAATGGTGGCCGTCGAAATGGGGTGCCGAAGACGAGGCCGGCGCCTCGAACCACATCACCCCGGCGAAGGTGCTCGACGCGAGCAAATGGATCCGCGACGGCAAGATCTACAAAATCGGCCGGGACTACGAGCAGGCGATGCCTACTTTCGGCAAGCGGGTCTTCGTCTTGCGCATTCCCGGAGGCCCAACGGGCGGACCCTTTGGCGAAAACAAAATGGTCTACAATGACGAGTTTTTGGCGACCGAGATCGGCCAGACCGGCACTCAATTCGACGGCCTCGGCCACATCGGCATACAGATGGGCAAGGACGGCGACAAGAACGAGATGTATTTCTACAACGGGTTCACCGCGGCTCAGATGTCCGATCCCTATGGTTTGAAAAAGCTCGGCACCGAGAAGCTGAAGCCGCTCTTCACCCGCGGGCATCTCGTCGACATCGCCGCGGTCAAGGGCGGAATGATGGATGCCGGCCAGGAGATCATGGTAGCCGACATCCGGTCCGCGCTGCAGCGCCAGAACATGCAGGAGAGCGACATCAAACCGGGCGATGCGATCTTCTTCAATACCGGCTGGGGCTCATTGTGGATGAAGAACAACGACCGGTTCAACTCGGGCGAACCGGGGATCGGGCTCGAAGTCGCGCGCTGGGTCATCGACAAGGATTTGTGCCTGACCGGCGCCGACACCTGGGCGGTCGAGGTGGTGCCAAACCCGGACAAGAGCCTGGCCTTCCCCTGCCACTCCGAACTGCAGACCAAGCACGGCATCCTCAACCACGAGAATCTGGTCTTCGACGATCTGATCGCCGACCGGAAGTACCAGTTCGTGTTCATCTTCACGCCCGCGCCGATCAAAGGCGCCACCGGCTCGAACGGCTGCCCGACCGCGGTTACCTGACTTCGCGCTTCGAGGCCCGCGGCACTGATTATCTGAATGGGGCCACGATGCCCCGCTTTGGCCGCGCGGCAGCGAGGCGCTATCCACGAGCCGCTGCTCGGGCTATTTTCGCGCCACTTGGCTGACGATGAAATGCCCGGTACACGTGACCCGCGTCATCCGACATCCGGGCCCCCGATCGAACCACCCGCGTGGCTCGGTGCTCGCGATGGGCAATTTCGATGGTCTGCATCGCGGGCATGCGGTGCTGATCGGCAAGGTGCGCGACCTCGCCCGGGCCGAGGGCGTGCCCGCCGCCGTGCTGACGTTCGAGCCGCATCCACGCAGCGTTTTCCTTCCTGACGCCGAGCCGTTCAGATTGACGCCGTTTCGCGCCAAGGAGCACGAATTGGCCCGGCTCGGCATCGAGTTGTTGTTCGTCCAGCATTTCGATCTCGGCTTTGCCGCCAAGAGCGCCGAGGATTTCGTTACCGATGTAATCGTCGAGGCGATCGGCGTCCGCCATGTCGTCGTCGGCTGGGACTGCACCTTCGGCAATCGCCGGCGCGGGACCCCCGACCTGCTTCGCGCCGCCGGCACCGAGCACGGGTTCGGCGTCACGGTGCTCGAGCCGGTGCGCGGCGCGGATGCGACGGTGTATTCCTCGACCCAGATCCGCGATCTCCTAAAGGCGGGCAAGCCGCGCGAGGCGTCCACACTCCTCGGCCGCTTCTGGGAGATCGACGGACGCGTCGCCGCCGGCGACCGGCGCGGCCGGACGATTGGCTTTCCGACGGCGAATCTCGGTCTCGACGACTATCTGCATCCGGCTTTCGGCGTCTACGCGGTGCGGGTCAGCGGTGATGGTCCGGACGACCCGCTTGCCGGCCGCACCCTCGACGGGGTCGCCAATCTCGGGCTGCGTCCGACCGTCGGCGGCTCGGCGCCACGCCTCGAAGCGCATCTCTTCGACATTGATGTCGACCTCTATGGGCGGCATCTTCGGGTTGCGCTGGTCGATTTCATCCGGCCGGAGCGGAAATTCGCCGGGCTCGACGCGCTGAAGGCGCAGATCGTCGAGGACGCCGCTCAGGCCCGCGCCATCCTCGCTGGCGTCAGCGACTAGCGGGGGCGCCGCATGAGTGAGCACCGGATCGACGCGGTCCGCAGATTCCCGATGTCGCCGGCCCCGTCTCTCGAGGCAGGCCGAGAGTCGGGTGCGGTCGAGGTGGTGCCGGTGCGCGCGCTCTTGTTGGGCGAGCGTCTGGATACGCGTGCGCTCGAACGCGACCAGCCTCTCGGTGTTGCTCCCCTGGCGGTCGCGATTCCCGGCGGTGGCGTGGCTGTGCTGTTCCGCTACGGCGCAG
>DATNKF010000587.1:0-26068 GCA_035603555.1 Allostellaceae bacterium | reverse complement strand
CGGACGAAACGCGCATACTTCTCGGTAGCCGAGAGCGGCGGCGAGGCCGAGATCAGGGGCACGCAACCGCATCCCGGCAGAGAGTGCGGTCTCGTCTTTCGCAATATCTTCCCCGGCGTGACGGCGGTTCGCTCCCTTCTTGATTCCGGGCCTGAGCCGGACCCGCTGATCCTCGAGGGCGCAATCCTCCTGCATCATGACGGTATCGGTGCCATCCGGCATTGGCGCACCGGTGAAGATCCGGATCGCCTCGCCGCGCTGCACAGGGCGGCCGAGCGGATGGCCGGCCGCCGCCCTTCCGGTGACCGGAAGCACGGTCTCACGATCGGGCACCAGGTCGGCGTGAGCGACCGCATAACCGTCGACGGCACTGTTGGCGTGGGGCGGGAGGTTGATTGTCGCGATGACATCGCGCGCCAGAATTCGGCCGGCCGCCGCCGCCAACGGCACCGTCTCGGTGCCGACGACCGGGGTGATGCGCGCCTCAATCTCGGCAAGTGCTGCCGGCACGGTCAACAAGCCACCGCCAAGGGCGAAGCAATCGTTGCTTAGTTGGGCCATCGATCCTGCCCCTCGTATCCGAGGATGAATGAGGCGATCGCACCCACATCGGACAGCGGCAACAAGGGCAGCGCAAGTGTGGGCAGCCTCTCGTCTGATGCGACCGCGACGATGAAAGGATCCTCAGGATGCAAAGCCGGCTTGCCGAGCGACGGACGGTAAATTTCGATCTTAGGGTGGGGGTGCCGCTTGAAGCCCTCGATAAGCAGGAGATCGACCGGGCTCATCCGGGCTACCAGCTCGTCGAGCGACGGTTCGGGCATGCCGCGCAGCTCATGCATCAATGCCCAGCGATTTTGCGAGGTAATCATCACTTCCCCCGCCCCTGCTCGGCGGTGATGCCAAGAATCTTTTCCCGGCTGATCGACATCGAAGGAATGATGCGCGTGCTTGAGTGTCGATACGGTAATGCCGCGGGAGACCAGCTCGGGAATCAGCAACGTCATCAGTGTCGTCTTGCCGCTTCCGCTCCAGCCGGCGAGACCAAAGATTCGCATTGTTGCCCAGTCGTCCAGCCTCACCTCACTTGGGCCTTGGCGGTCGCCGCCGCAACGTGCGGCTAGGCCAAATGCTGCGATTTGAGGCGGCGGGGCCGGGCCATGTGCCGGAAGCCGGCCTGCAAATAATCATAGCCGGTCACGAGCGTAAGTAACGCCGCTATCCACAACAACGTCTCACCGATAGGGACGACCGGCAAAAATCCGGGTCCCGCATCGCCGACGATCAGCACCCCGATAGCGACCATCTGGATCACGGTCTTCCACTTGGCAAGGCGCGACACCGGCATGCCGACACGCAGACCCGCGAGATATTCGCGCAGTCCGGAGACCAGGATTTCTCGGCATAGAATCACCAGAGCCGGCAGCACCGCATGGGCCGAGAGCCGGCCGAACGTGGTCAGCATAAACAGCGTTGCGGAAACCAGCAGCTTGTCGGCGATCGGGTCGAGAAAGCGGCCGATTTCCGACTGCTGCTGCCAGCGCCGCGCCATATGCCCGTCGAGCCAATCGGTCACAGCCGCTGCCGAGAACAGCGCGCAGGCGAACCAGCGGGCGTAGTCGCCCGACACATAGAAACTGCCGATCACGACCGGGATGACCAGGATGCGCGACAAGGTCAGCAAATTAGGAAGGCTGGTGAGCGGCACGCATCACTCCCGGCGGGGAAAGAGGAAGAGGGGGACGACGCGCATCTTACCCATCGGCATGAAAGTGATCATAAATTTTTTTAGCGACGGTCCTACTGATGCCAGAGACCCGCTCGAGCTCGCCGAGACCGGCGCGCGCAACCGCTCGCGCCGAGCCGAAATGGTGCAGGAGCGCTTGCTTTCGCCGCGTCCCGATCCCGGCAATCTCGTCGAGCGGCGAGCGTCCGAGCGCTCTGGTCCGCTTGGCGCGGTGGGTGCCGATAGCAAAGCGGTGCGCCTCGTCTCGCAAGCGCTGCAGGAAATAGAGGACAGGATCCCGCGGGTCGAGCGCGAACGGCGCCCGGCCGGGAAAAAAGAAGCGCTCGCGCCCGGCGTTGCGGTCGGGCCCCTTGGCGATCGCGGCGATCGCCACGTCGTCGACGCCGAGCTCGGCAAGCACGCCTTGCGCAATGTTGAGTTGCCCCTGGCCGCCATCGATCAGTACGAGATCGGGCCAGCTGCCCCGGTCGCGCTCGGGATCCTCCTTTAGCGCCCGGGCGAAGCGGCGTTGCAGCACCTCGCGCATCATCGCGTAATCGTCACCGCCGGAGTAGCCCTCACCCACCCAGCCCTCTGCGCTGGGTCCACCGTCTCCCGCAGTGCGGGAGAGGGCGCCGAGCGCAGCAAGGCGGGTGAGGGCGACAGCATCCTTAGCGCCCCGGATCGTGAATTTCCGATAGGCGTTCTTTATGAGCCCGTCCGGTCCGGCGACGATCATCGCGCCGACCGCGTTCGTGCCCTGGATGTGGCTGTTGTCGTAGACCTCGATGCGGTTTAACGGACCGTCGAGGCCGAACGCGGCGGCGACCCCGTCGAGCAGCTGGCGCTGCGAGGCGCTCTCGGCGAGGCGGCGACCGAGCGCCTCGCGTGCGGTTGCGACAATCCGGTCTACGAGCTTCTTCTTGTCGCCGCGCCGCGGCACCGAGAGCAGTACTCTCTCTCCGCCGAGCGACAAGGCCTCCGCCACGAGCTCTTGTTCGACCAACTGATGACTGAGCAATACGAGCGGCGGCTTAGCCCGGTTGTCGTAGAACTGGCCGACAAACGCGGTCAGCACTTCCTCGACTGCGAGCTGGCGGTCGTGGCTCGGGAAATACGCGCGATTGCCCCAGTTCTGGCCGCCGCGAAAGAAAAAAACCTGGACGCAGGTCTGCCCTCCCGCCTGATGGGCGGCGATCACGTCGGCATCGACGATCCCCGGAACGTGGATGTCTTGATGGCCTTGCACCAGCGACAAGGCACGGATCCGATCCCGGATCAGCGCCGCCGCCTCGAAATCCAGAACTTCCGCTGCATCCTGCATCTCGGCGGCCAACCGTCGCTGCACGTCGTCGCCTCGGCCGGACAAAAAGACACGCGCCTGGTCGATCAGCGCCGCGTAGTCTTCTCGGCTGATCCGAGCGACACATGGGGCGCTGCACCGCTTGATTTGGTACAGCAGGCAAGGGCGGGTGCGGACAGCAAAGATGCTGTTGCTGCAGGACCGCAGCAGAAATGCCTTCTGCAGCGTCACCAACGTCCGGTTCACCGCGCCGGCGGACGCGAACGGCCCGAAATAACTGCCTTCCTGATTTCGTGCTCCGCGGTACTTGGTAAGCTGCGGGAAGTCGTGACCGGCCGTCAGATGAATAAACGGAAACGACTTGTCGTCCCGCAATAACACATTGTAGCGGGGCATCAGCCGCTTGATCATGTTGCATTCGAGCAGCAACGCCTCGGCTTCGGTGTGGGTGACGACGATCTCGACGGCAGCAGTCTCGGCCACCATGCGTCGCAGCCGGTTCGACAGCCCGGCGGGATGCGCGTAGTTCTGCACCCTACTCTTCAGATTGCGTGCTTTGCCGACATAGAGCCCATCCCCCCTGCGGTCGAGCATGCGATAGACGCCCGGCTGCGCCGGCATCGTCCTCAGCGCCTCTCGAATGACCAAGGTGCCGGCGGCGATTCCCTTCGGCGCGACGACTGCTGCAGCGGGTTCGGCTCCCGGTGGCGCCGCTGTTCCCTCTGCCGTCTGTGGAGAGCCGGCGATCGCCCCTGGCGCCCGGCGGGGATCCATTGGCGGCGCCTTCTGCCGTCGCGTCGGACGCCGTGACGTCGTGCCGCCCGTGCGGGTCTCCGTCATGATATCGTCAAACGATGCCGTCATCGAACCGTCAAATGGTTGAGCTGCCATCGCAATTCCATGTATCCACGAAAACGGTGGATAACTTTGTTGAAAAGTTGAAGCGCGGGAACCGGATCATAGCCGATGCCGGGCTTCCTACATTTTGATTAAATTTTAGGCAATTATTCAAGTTCTTGATCTAACTTGATTTTTTATGCCAATGGTTAATTTTTTTCAGCCGGTCGCAACAACCGATCATTTTTGGCGGTGTCGCAGGACCGTAACATCGCCTGTGAACAATTCGCAGTCGGCCCGGCCCGGCGACGAAAAAACGGCTCCAAACCTCAGCGCAACGCCTCCCTCCGGCGAACATGCTAGTCTCGCGCAACGCGAGCCGCCTATTCTGTCAGCGGCGTCCGCTGCGACTGCGCCCATCCTAGATGCTGGCCGCCGTCGAGAGCGATCATCTGGCCGGTCATCGCCGGCGCCGAAAGGATAAAGCGCATTGCCGCGGCAATCTCTTGCGGACTGGTGCCGCGCCGCAGCGGCATCAGCTCGTATTGCCGCGCGAATTGCTCCGGGGTCTGCCGCGGGCTCGGCAATGTCGGGCCCGGTCCAATTCCATTCACCCGAACGCGCGGCGCCAAGGCCAACGCCATCGTCTGAGTGAGGGTCCACAATCCCGCTTTCGCCAAGGTATAGGATACGAAATAAGGCGTCAGCGACCATACCCGCTGATCCAGCAAATTGATGACGACGCCGCCCATATGCGCCGGCAGCCGCGCTGCGAAATTCTGGATAAGGACGAACGGCGCTCGCAGATTGACCGCCAGATGCAAGTCCCAGCTCTCGCGCGTTACGGTCGCGACCGTGTCGTTGGCAAAGACCGCAGCGTTGTTGACGAGGCAGCCAATAGGCCCTAGCTCGTGCTCCGCACGCGGCAGCAGCGCCGTGGCGGCATTTTCGTCGGCAAGATCGGCGTCGATCGCAATCGCTTGGCCGCCGTCGCTGCGGATCCGTGCGGCCAGCCTCTCGGCGGCGTTCTGCGAGTGGTGGTAATGGATGGCCACGGCAAAGCCGTCCTTGGCAAGGGCGAGAGCGAGGGCCCGACCGATCCGCTGCGCACCCCCCGTCACCAATGCCGCCATCGGTATGGGCAGAGCCGGTACCGCCCCGGTCAGCTCGATACCTGTGTCGGTCTCACCGACGGGCACGGCGTTCCTTTCGCGCCCGCATTTTGGCGCGGGCGACATCGCGTGCCGACACGCCGGCGCGTCCTGCGGTCGACCGCCCGCGCGGGCCGTCATGGCGCTTGGCCGCAGCGGCGGCTTTGCCCGCCGGCTCGACTGACAGGCCAAGATCAGCCTGCTCAAGCCGGCGGATCTCATCCCGGAGACGCGCCGCCTCTTCGAATTCGAGGTCGGCGGCAGCATCGCGCATGCGCTTTTCGAGATCGGCGATGACGGTCCTCAGATCGGCGCCTTGGTAATGGGCCGCTTCGCCCTCGGACAGCCCGAACGTCACATGGTCGCGCTCATAAACGCTGTTGAGGATATCGGCGATCCCGTGGCGCACGCTTTCCGGGGTGATCCCATGGGCGACGTTGTAGGCCTGCTGTTTCCCTCGCCGCCGGTCGGTTTCGTCGATCGCGGCTTTGAGGCTTTCGGTCATCCGGTCGGCATAGAGGATTGCGCGGCCGTCGATATGGCGAGCCGCCCGCCCGATCGTCTGGATCAACGAGGTGCGGGAGCGCAGATAGCCTTCCTTGTCGGCGTCGAGCACGGCCATCAGGGCGCATTCCGGGATGTCGAGCCCTTCGCGCAACAAATTGATCCCGATCAGCACGTCGAATACGCCGAGGCGCAGGTCGCGGATGATCTCGATCCGCTCGAGCGTGTCGACATCGGAATGCAGATAGCGCACGCGTAGTCCGGCCTCGTGCAGGTACTCGGTCAGCGCCTCGGCCATTTTCTTGGTCAAAGTCGTCACCATGACGCGATGACCGCGCAACGCCTCCTCGCGGCATTCCGCCATCAGATCGTCGACCTGGTTCTCGACCGGACGAATCAGGCAGGGCGGGTCGACGAGGCCCGTCGGGCGCACGATCTGCTCGACAAAGACCCCGGCGGCGCGTTGCATCTCCCAAGGCCCGGGCGTCGCCGAGACGAAAATCGTCTGACCACGCATCGCCTCCCACTCCTCGAACTTGAGCGGACGGTTGTCGGTGCAGGAGGGCAGGCGAAAGCCGTATTCGGCCAATGTCGTCTTGCGCATCCAGTCGCCGCGGAACATCCCGCCGAGCTGAGGCACGGTGACATGGCTTTCGTCGACAAAGACGAGCGCATCCCGCGGCATATATTCGAAAAAAGTCGGCGGCGGCTCGCCCGGCTTGCGTCCGGTCAGATAGCGCGAGTAGTTCTCGATCCCGGCGCAGCTGCCAGTCGCCTCGATCATCTCGAGGTCGTAGTTGGTGCGCTGCTCGAGGCGCTGCGCCTCGAGCAATTTGCCCTCGGCGAAGAGCTCGTCGAGGCGAATCTTGAGGTCGCGCTTGATCTGCTCGATCGCCTGCAACAGGGTCGGGCGCGGCGTGACGTAGTGGCTGTTGGCGTAAACCTTGACCGATTGCAACGCCGCGGTCTTCTCGCCGGTCAGCGGGTCGATCTCGTGGATCGCCTCGATTTCGTCGCCGAACAGCGAGAGGCGCCAAGCGCGGTCCTCGTAGTGCGCTGGGAACAGCTCGATCGTGTCGCCGCGCACCCGGAACGAGCCGCGGAAGAAATTGTGGTCGTTGCGGCGATACTGCAGCTCGACAAAGCGGGCGAGCAGCTCGGTGCGGTTGACCCGGTCACCTTTCGCCAGCGACAGGGTCATCTGCGAATAGGTCTCGACCGAGCCGATGCCATAGATGCAGGAGACCGAGGCGACGACTACGACGTCGCGACGCTCGAGAATCGCCCGGGTCGCCGAGTGGCGCATCCGGTCGATCTGCTCGTTCAGCGAGGATTCTTTCTCGACATAGGTGTCAGTGCGCGGGACGTAGGCCTCGGGCTGGTAATAGTCGTAATAGGAGACGAAGTACTCGACCGCGTTTTCCGGAAAAAAGTTCTTCATCTCGCCGTAGAGCTGCGCGGCCAAGGTCTTGTTGGGGGCGAGAATGATCGCCGGGCGCCGGGTGCGCTCGATGACGTGCGCCATTGTGAAGGTCTTGCCCGAGCCGGTGACGCCGAGCAGCACCTGGTCGCGCTCCCCGGTGCGCAATCCTTCGCACAGTTCCTCGATCGCCTGCGGCTGATCGCCGGCCGGCTGAAACTCGGACTGGAGGTGGAACGGCCTGCCGATATCGCTCTGCGGGCGCTCGGCGGCCATCAGCGGCAGCATCGTTATCAAGTCGAGAGCATCAGCCGATTTCATCGCAGCTACCAGTTAACGAGGAGGGCTCGGTCGCCTCCACGACCCCTCCGAACTTCGATATGGTCGCAGGGGAGAGAGTAACAACGAGCTTACCTCCGCCCCACGGATTTTCCGATCCTCGATCTGCCGAGAACGGCAAATCGGCTCGTAGAGAGCCCTTGTTTCGTTGTGGCAAAAATGCTCAAAAAATTGTCTGATTCGCATTGCATACTCGGCCGCCGGTGGAGCTCATGGCCGATTATTGCGGAGCCGGCATACCCAGTGCCCCGCGGGCAATCGGGCGCTACAACCAACGAGAGAAAGTTTGCTGCAGATTCGCTGCAGATAGCGGAGCGTGAAATAATTGGTACACGTTATAATTGTAGCGGAAGGATCCGGGCCGCGGGTTCTTGCCGACCGCGACGATGAGCTTCCCAGGAGGAAGAAGGCGCATTAGACTGCTTTGTTTGCTTCCATCCAGCTGCAGCAAAGCCATGCCCTTCCTCGCCGATCGACTTGCCCGCGTCAAACCATCACCGACCATGGCGATGACCGCGATCGCCACCGAGTTGAAGGCGGCCGGGCGCGACATCATCAGCCTGTCTGTGGGTGAGCCCGATTTCGATACGCCGGCGAATATCCAGGAGGCGGCGATCGCGGCGATGCGGCGCGGCGAAACGCGCTATACCGTGTTCGACGGGTCGATCGAGCTGAAACGGGCAGTTTGCGGGAAATTCAAGCACGAGAACGGGCTCGACTACGAGACCTCCCAAATCACGATCAGCTCGGGCGGCAAGCAGGTGCTCTACAATGCGCTGGTCGCCACGATAAACCCCGGGGACGAGGTCGTCATCCCGGCGCCGTTCTGGGTGTCCTATCCGGAGATGGTGCTGCTGTGTGACGGCACCCCTGTCTCGGTCTCGTGCCCGCAGAACAACGGCTTCAGGCTGCGCCCCGAGGATCTCGAGGCGGCGATCACGCCGAAGACCAAATGGCTGATCCTGAACTCGCCATCGAACCCTACCGGGGCGGCGTACAGCGAGGCCGATCTGCAGAGCGTCGCCGAGGTGCTGCTGCGTCACCCGCATGTCTGGGTCATGACCGACGACATGTACGAGCACCTCGTCTACGACGATTTCGAATTCACGACGATTGCCCAGGTCGAGCCCCGTCTCTACGACCGCACTTTGACCGTCAACGGCGTGTCGAAGGCCTATTGCATGACCGGCTGGCGGATCGGCTATGGCGGCGGGCCAAAGCCGCTGATCAAGGCGATGGGCGCAATCCAGTCGAATTCGACCGCCAACCCGTGCTCGATCAGCCAGGCGGCAGCGATCGAGGCTCTTACCGGGCCGCAGGATTTCATCCCGGTCCACAACCAAAGCTTCAAGGAACGGCGGGACCTCGTGGTCGACTTGCTGAACCGGGTGCCCGGGCTGTTCTGCCCGCGGCCCGAGGGCGCATTCTATGTCTATCCCTCGTGTGCCGGGGTCATCGGCAAGCGGACGCCGGCGGGCGCGCCGATCGCGAATGACGAAGATTTCGTCCGCTACCTGCTCGAGGAGACCGGGGTCGCGGTGGTGCACGGCGCCGCATTCGGTCTGTCGCCGCACTTCCGCGTCTCTTATGCGACCTCGACCGAGGTATTGCGCGAGGCTTGCGCGCGCATCGACCGCGCCTGCCGGGCGCTTTCGAATTAGGCTCACCCAGCGCGGAACGCGACTATCGCACGTCGGGAGTTGCGCGAGATTTCGGTTGCCATCCCCGCGGCCGTCGCGCGAGATATGGGGATAGACCGGGCCACGTCGGATCGCCGCCTTCGCGGTCGAGCCGCCGCCCGTTAATCGGCTGGAGGCGCCTATGGCGAATTCGACCGCGGCTGCCCGCTGCGCTGCGCTGATTGGTCCGTACCTCTCGGGCAAGACGACACTGCTCGAAGGCCTGCTGCACGCGAGCGGCAGTACCAGCCGGCGCGGCAGCGTGCGCGACGGCAATTCGGTTGGTGATTATTCCGCCGAGGCGCGCGCCCGTCAGATGTCGACCGAGATCAACGTGGCGAGCGCCTCGTTTCTCGGTGACCCGTGGACAATTCTCGACTGCCCCGGCTCGGTCGAGCTTCTCTACGACGCCCAGGGTGCCATGCTGGCGAGCGATGTCGCCGTGGTCGTCGTCGAGCCCGAGGTCGAGCGCGCGCTGACGATCAGCCCGCTGCTGCGCTTCCTCGACCGGCACCAGATCCCGCATATGATCTACATCAACAAGATGGATACCGCGAGTGCGCGGGTGCGCGACGTGCTGGCGGCGTTGCAATCGGTGTCGTCGCGCCCTCTGGTGCTCCGTCAGGTGCCGCTGCGCGGATCCGACTCGGAGATCACCGGCTACGTCGATCTGGTCAGCGAGCGCGCCTACCGCTATCGGCCGGGTCAAGCCTCGGACCTGATCCCGCTGCCCGACGACTTCTGGGACCAGGAACGGCCCACCCGCACCAGCCTGATCGAAAAGCTTGCCGATTTCGACGATGAGCTTCTCGAAAAGCTGCTCGAGGAGATCGAGCCGTCGAAGGACGAAATCTACCAGCACCTGACCCGCACCCTTAAAGGGGCGCACGTCGTGCCCGTATTCCTCGGCTCCGCACTCGCCGATCATGGGATCCGGCGGTTGTGGAAGGCGCTGCGCCACGAGACCCCGAGCCCGCAGGAGACGGCGGCCCGGCTCGGTGTCGCTGCTGAAGGCGAGCCTTTGGCCCAGGTGATCAAGACTTACCATTTGCCCCACACCGGCAAATTGTCGCTGACCCGTGTCTGGCGCGGGACGATCTCGGAGGGCAATGTGCTCAACGGCTCGCGCGTCGCCGGGCTGTTGCGCCTGACCGGTGCGCAACAAGAAAAAATTCCTGCCGCCCATGCCGGCGAAGTGGTCGGGCTGACCCGCATGGACGAGATCGCCACCGGCCAGGTGCTGACCCCGTCCGGCAAGGCCGCACCCTTGGTGCGGCCGGAACGCCCACAGCCGGTTTTCGGCCTCGCCATCACCGCCGAAAAGCGCACCGACGACGTCAAGCTCACCGGCGCCATCGGCAAGCTCGTCGAAGAGGACCCGACCTTCGAGCTGGAGCAGAACGCCGATACTCAGGAAATGGTGCTGTGGGGACAAGGCGACATCCATCTGCAGATTGCGATGGACCGACTGCGCAATCGCCACAATTTGGCCGTCACCAGCCGCCCCGCCGCTGTCCCCTACAAAGAGACGATCCGCCGCGGGACGCAGCAGCACTCGCGGTTCAAGCGGCAGAGCGGCGGCCACGGTCAATTTGCCGACGTTACGATCGAGGTGAAGACGTTGCCGCGAGGTTCCGGCTTCACCTTTACCGATAGCGTCGTTGGCGGGGCGATCCCGCGCAACTACATCCCAGCGGTCGAGGAAGGTGTTGTCGAGGCGCTGTCGCGCGGGCCAATCGGATTTCCGGTCATCGATCTGGCGGTCAATCTGATCACCGGCCAGTTCCATACCGTCGACAGCTCGGACCAGGCCTTCAAGACGGCGGGCAGGCAGGCAGTCCAAGAAGCGCTGCCGAAATGCGACCCGGTTCTGCTCGAGCCGATCGATCTCGTCGAAATCTCGGTTCCGAACGCGTTTACCGCCCGAGTTCAGCGGTTGGTCTCCGGTCGACGCGGCCAGATCCTCGGCTATGACGCCAAACCCGACTGGCCGGGCTGGGATGTGGTCAGCGCGCACATGCCACAAAGCGAGTTGCACGATCTGATCGTCGAGCTCCGCTCGCTGACCTTGGGGGTCGGGAGCTTCGCCCATCGTTTCGACCACATGCAGGAGCTGGCTGGGCGTCCGGCCGAGAAGGTGCTCGCCATGCGCAGCGCCGACGCCGCCCAATAGCGGACGGCGGACCTACCTGCTCCTCGCGAAACCGTGACTTGGCGGCGGCCGCGGGAATTCCGACCTCTGCATCCTGGTGATCGCGAGGTGCGGTTATGCTGATCGGGCGCAGACGAGGATGGGTACTCCGCGAAAGCGAGGCGACGCCGGAAGCGGTGTTCCACCGGCGGCGGGACCTGCTCAAAGCGGTCGCCGCGGGGTCGATCCTCGCCCCGGGATTGCTTTCGTCCCTCGCCGCGGCGGGGGAGGACCCCTCGGCGGAGCTTTATCCGGCAAAGCAGAACCCGCGCTACGTGCTCGACCGTCCGCTGACCGACGAGAAACTGGCGACGAGCTACAATAATTTCTACGAATTCGGCTCGCACAAGTCGATCGCGAGCGCGGCCCAGGGCCTGGTGGTGCGCCCGTGGACGATCAAGATCGACGGGCTGGTCGACAAGCCGATGACCGTGGACATCGACGATCTCTTGAAGAGGATGCCGATCGAGGAGCGGCTCTACCGCCATCGCTGCGTCGAGGCGTGGTCGATGGCGGTGCCGTGGAGCGGTTTTCCGATGGCCTCCTTTGTCGATTTCGCCAAGCCGTTGGGCTCGGCGAAATACGTGCAGATGGAAACCTTCCTCGACGCCAAGATGGCGTCCGGCCAGAAGGAGTTCTGGTACCCTTGGCCCTATGTCGAGAGCGTCACCATTGCCGAGGCCGGCAACGAACTCGCTTTTCTCGTAACCGGGATGTACGGGAAGCCGGTGCCCAAGCAGGACGGGGCGCCGTTGCGCTTGGCGCTGCCCTGGAAATACGGGTTCAAATCGGCCAAGTCGATCGTGCGCTTTTCGTTTAGCGAGAAGAGGCCGGTCTCGTTCTGGGAAAGCGTGCAAGGCAGCGAGTACGGTTTCTGGGCGAACGTCAACCCCGAGGTACCGCATCCCCGCTGGAGCCAAGCGAGCGAACGGGTGCTCGGCACCAACGACCGACGCCCCACGCTCAAATGGAACGGTTACGGCGAGTTCGTCGCCCACCTCTACGACGGGCTCGAGCAGGAACGGCTCTTCGCCTGAGACGCGGTTCCCGCCGTTCAGAAGAAAGTGCTTGCGAGGTTGTGCATGGTTTGTTCTTATGACGGGCGGGGACTGGATCAGGAGAACCGTTATGAGACGATTGACGCTTTTGATCGCCGCCGCAGCCCTCGCTATTGCCGCGTGGTGGCATTTGCCCGCGGTCGCGCAACGGGCGGCCCAGCCCGCCGCGAGCGAAGCGATCACCTTCGACCAATACCGCGATTTCCGGCTTCACGATTTGGCGCAGCGCCAAGCGCGCCTCACCAAGCAGCTCGCCGCGCCCGACCTGTCGGCGGCAGAGAGGGGGAGCCTCGAAACGGCGTAAGGTCTATTTCGACCAGCTGGCGGCGATGCCGGCCGAGGAGCGTGACCAGCTCTACCGCGAGCGCTTCGATCAAATCGACGTCAATCACGATGGTAGGCTCGATGCCGAAGAGCGTGCTGCGTGGCGCGAGACACAGTGGCAATTTTACCGGCAACAGGCAGCCGAACGCTCCGGCGCAGTCAACCAACGACAGCATTAACCCTGCGCCATCGCTGAGGCGCTGGGGAAGGCCTGTTCTTCTGCCGCTTCTCTCGGCATGATGTGCAGCTCGCCCCCTTGCCGGAGGGACCCGTGCCTGCACTTCCGCCGATCCTGACCGCCGACAGCATCACCCGGATCGGACCGGAGGCGGCCGGCGCGGTCGTCGTCAACGGCTCGCATGGCGGCATCTATGCGGCCTATGTGGCGGCGAAGCTTCGCATCGGTGCGGCGATTTTTAACGATGCAGGCGTGGGCCGCGACAATGCCGGCATAGCCGGGCTCGATTATCTGGAGGCGCTCGGCGTTCCTGCTGCGGCTGTCGGCCATGATACCGCGCGCATCGGCGACGGATCGGACATGATGGCGCGCGGTGTCATCACCCATGCCAACCAGGCCGCTATTGTCCTCGGCTGCCTCCGCGGCATGACCTGCCGCGACGCCGGCGCCGCGCTGCAAACGGGCGCATCTCGCGGCCGCGAACCGCCACCCGCGCTCGAGGCCGCTTTCTTACTTGTCCCGGAGGCCCCGGCGGTCTGGGCCCTCGACTCGGCTTCGCTGGTCGCGGCCGAGCATGCCGGAGCCGTTGTCGTGACCGGATCGCATGGCGGCCTTCTGGGCGGCAGGCCGGATACCGCCCTCAAATACGATGTGCTCGCGGCGTTGTTCAACGACGCCGGGATCGGGATCGACGAGGCCGGCGTCACCCGCCTTCCGGCGCTCGACGCGCGCGGCATCGCCGCCGGTACGGTGGCGGCGGCGAGCGCGCGGATCGGCGACGCACGATCGACCTATGAGGACGGCATCCTGAGCCGGATCAACTCTCGCGCTGCGGCGCTCGGCATTGCCGCGGGCATGGCGGCGCGGGAATTCGCTGCGATCACACGCCGTGCCGCGGCCGAAAGAGGGAGCCTCGCATGACCGACGCCGACCGCCTCAGTAACCGGCCCTCCGGCCGCATGAACGGCGGCCGCGCGCTCGCCGAGATGCTCCGGCTCGCCGGGGTCGGGCCGATGTTCGGGATGGGCGGGTTTCAGCTTCTGCCCTTCTACGACGCGCTGGCCCAGCTCGGCATGCGGCACTTTCTGATCAACGACGAGCGCTGCGGCGCCTTTGCCGCCGAAGCCTATGCCCGCGTCACCAACCGCCCGGGTGTGTGCGACGGCACGCTCGGGCCGGGCGCCACCAACTTGGTGACCGGCCTCATTGAAGGGCTGAACGCCGGGACGCCGATGATTGCCCTCGCCGGCGACACCAACCGCGCCCATTCCTGGAAAAACATGACGCAGGAATGCCGGCAGACCGAGATCCTGCGGCCGGCGGTCAAGGAGCTGATCCGCGTCGAGCTGACGAGCCGCGTCCCCGAGCTGCTGCGCCGCGCCTTCGCGGTAGCGACCTCCGGCCGCCCAGGTCCGGTATTGCTCGACGTTCCCGAGGATGTCTGCCACGGCGAGCACGACTTTGCCGCCGAAGACTTCGCGATCGATCCGACAACCCTGAGCGCGCCGGCCCGCCGCATTCGGCCCGACCGGGCCGACATCGCTCGCGCCACAGCACTCCTCGCCCGCGCCAAGCGGCCGCTGATCCTGGTCGGTGGCGGCATCCACCTCTCGGCGGGACATGAGGCGCTGCTCGCCATTGCCGAGGCGCAGTCGATTCCGGTCGCCCACACGATGAGCGGCAAGGGTGGCATCGCCTGCACCCATCCGCTTTCGGTCGGGCTCTTCGGTCGGTATTCGCGGATCGCCAACGAGCTGATCGAAGGGTCGGACTGCCTTCTGGTCGTCGGCTGCAAGCTCGGTGAGATCGCGACCAAGCGCTATGCCCTGCCCGAGACGTCGATCCCGCTGATCCATCTCGATATCCTCGCCGAGGAGATCGGGCGCTGCCGGCCGGCCACCGTCGCATTGTGGGGCGACGCCCGCGCCGGGCTCGAGGATCTCGCCGAAGCGCTCGCCGACGATGCCCGGCAGGCCCGCGCCGCACGCGTCGATTATATCGACGAAATCCCGGCGCGGATGGCGGCGTGGCGGCAAGAGGCGGCACCGCGGCTCGATTCGAATGAGCAGCCGATCCACATGGCGCGGCTCTGCCGCGAGCTCAACAGCGCGCTGCCCGCGGACAGCATCCTCGTCGCCGATGGCGGGTTTGCCGGTCATTGGACCGGGCTCCTCTACGATACGAAGGCGCCCGGACGGCATTTCATTCCCGATCGCGGTCTGGCGTCGATCGGCTACGGCCTACCCGGCGGGATCGGAGCCGCACTCGCGGCGCCCACGACGCCGGTAGTTGCGATCACCGGCGATGGCGGGTTCAACATGATGCTGGGCGAGCTCGAGACCGCGCGTCGCGCCGGGATCGGGCTGACGATCGTCGTCGTCAACAACGCCGCATCGGGCTATGTCAAAGCGTTACAGCACGCCATGTTCCGCGGCCGCTACCAATCCTCCGACCTCGTCGAGATGGATTACGCCGCGATCGCGCGGGCGATGGGGTGCAGCGGCATCCGAGTCGATGACCCCGACCGGCTCAGCGAGGCGTTGCGCGAGGGCCTCGCCGAGCGCAGCCGGCCGACCGTGCTCGACATTGTCGTGACCCGCGACCCCGCCCGCATGCTCCCCGCCGTCGACAACCGCACGATCGAGATCAGGCAGGGCGACCGCGTCGCATAGCTTCTATTTTCCCTCTGACCGCCGGAGCGCCCTGGTCGCTGCACTGGCGACGGCGCGCAGCGAGGCCGTGACGATGTCGCTGTCCATACCGACACCATACAACGTGCTCGCGTCATTGCCGCGGATCTGGACATAGGCGGCCGCCTGGGCGTCGGCGCCAGCGCTAACGGCGTCTTCGTGGTAGTCGAGAACGCTCAGCTCGATATCGCAACAGCGCCGCAGCGCGTCCACGAAAGCGGCGATCGGTCCGTTGCCGACGCCCTCGATCTGGCGCTCGCTACCATCGACAGCAATTCTCGCGGCAATGCGGCGCTCGCCGGCGCGCGGCTCGGGGAACAAGCTGTAGTCGACGAGCCGCATGCCGCCCCGCAGATACGTGTCCCGAAATAGCGACCAGATGTCGGCGCTGCTGAGTTCCTTTCCGGTGCGGTCGGCAACCTCCTGCACGACCTTGCTGAATTCGATCTGCAGCCCGCGCGGCAGGTCGAGGCCGTAATCGGCTTTCAGCACATAGGCGACACCGCCCTTGCCCGACTGGCTGTTGACCCGAATGACCGCTTCATAGCTGCGCCCGAGATCCTTCGGATCGATCGGCAGATACGGCACTTCCCACAAGGTGTCGTTGCGCTTGGCGAGGGCCTCGAACCCCTTCTTGATCGCGTCCTGGTGCGAGCCCGAAAACGCCGTATAGACGAGTTCGCCGGCATAGGGATGCCGCGGATGGACCGGGAGCTGGTTGCAGTGCTCGACCGTCCGGACGATCTCGTCGATGTCGGTGATGACGAGGCCGGGATCGATCCCCTGGCTGAACAGGTTCAGTGCCAAGGTCATGATGTCGACGTTGCCGGTGCGCTCGCCATTGCCAAAGAGCGTGCCCTCGACGCGATCCGCTCCTGCCATGATCGCCAGCTCGGCGGCCGCCACCGCCGTACCCCGATCGTTGTGCGGGTGCAGACTTAGCGTGATGCAATCGCGGTCACGGATCTTGCGGCCGAACCACTCGATCTGATCGGCATAGATGTTCGGGGTCGCCATTTCTACAGTCGCCGGAAGGTTGAGGATGATTTTCCGGTCCGGCGTCGGCTGCCAGACATCCATCACCGCTTCGCAGATCTCGACGGCGAAATCGAGTTCGGTTCCGGTAAAACTCTCGGGTGAATATTGGCAGATCACCTCGGTCTCGGGCATCGTCGCGGCAAGGTCGCGAATGAGCCTGGCGCCAGAGACAGCGATGTCGACGATACCCGCTTTGTCGAGCCCGAAGACGACCCGGCGCTGCAATGTGGATGTCGAGTTGTAGAGGTGCATGATGGCGCGAGGCGCGCCCCGGATCGCCTCGAAGCTGCGCTCGATCAGCTCGGCCCGGGCCTGCGTCAACACTTGGATCGTAACGTTGTCGGGCACCAGTCGGTGCTCGATGAGCTCGCGGACGAAAGCGAAATCCGTCTCGGATGCGGAGGGAAAGCCGACCTCGATCTCCTCGAAGCCGAGCTTGACCAAGAGGTCGAACATGCGGCGCTTGCGGTCTGGTCCCATCGGCTCGACCAGGGCCTGGTTGCCGTCGCGCAGATCGACGCTGCACCATTGCGGCGCGCGGTCGATCACGCGCATCGGCCAGCGGCGGTCGGGCAAAGCGATCGCCGGAAAGGCGCGGTATTTGTGAATGGGCATAACGGACATCAAAAACTCCTGCTGCAAGGACCGCCCGATGACGGCGGCGGCTGCGAGATCGAAGAACGGCCGGCCGGCGAGCGCTAACCTTGCCGGCCGGTGCTAAGTCGCAGGGAGAGACACCGCCGATTTCTCGGGGGCAAAATGCCGCCGGGTGCGGCAGGATGGGTCGATCGTAGTGAAAGCATGGGCACCACCGAGCATAACGGGTTCCCAATCCGGGAACGGCAACGACGACTACGGCGCCCGTCAGGACGCCGAGCCGGTAAGTCGAAGCTCGTAGCGCTCGTTGTGCATTGCGGGCACTCCTAACAGACCCGGCTTCGTTGGTCAACCACCGCCTGTCAAAAGACCCCCGTGCGGAGCACTCGCCAAACTTGAAGTTTAACAGACTGTCGCCTTTCTGCCACTGTTGCCGATCAGACACGGTTGGCAGAAAAGCCGCACGTCGGCCGTGGGCTCGATTGACTTAGCATTGACCTCGGATAGTATTCTCAGAATGAATTTGGCCTGAGTGCTGTATCGATCGTTGATCGATAAGTAGTTGACCAAAAGGACGCCTTTCCCGTGTGCCGCGGCGTGGCGTCGGCACGGGCGAAAAAACGACTGCGCGTGCGAGCGTTGGGTTTGGGGACTGCGGCCGCTGCCGGTGCGGCCCGATGATCGGGGGCGAACGGGACGAAGTGTCCGAGCAAACCAATATCGTGCCTTTTCCGTTGACGGTGCGGGGCGTTCCTCCGCTGGCTGACCCGGCGTTTGATCGAGCGCCGACCGAGTATGAATTTACCGAGGGGGAGTTGGCTGCGCTGTGCCGGTGGTTTTCCGCCATGAAATACGCCTTTCCGGGCACGGAAGGAGTAATGATGGTCAACCATCAGGAGAACTACTCGGCAGTCGGGCTATACAACCGGGCGGGAGGCGCCCCCAACTGCCTCGTGGCCAAGCACGAGGTCGGCGGCAGTGCCCGCTTTTTTTGGTCGACGGAGTTTGATCCGCCGCGCCCGATAGGGGACCTCTCCGAAATTACCGATGCTCATATCCGAGCGATCCGCCCGCCGCGCAACGAGAAGGGCTGGCTCGATCCCGCCGGATGGATGGGGGTCTATGCGTCGCGTCTGATAGCGACCCAGTTCCAGGTGGTCTAGCCGAAACAAACAAACGTCGATCCAAGCCACATCAAGCGCGGGCCGTCCTGCCGTGTTCGGCCGGTCGCGGGGCCAGAACGAGATAGTCTCGATTGAAGATGCAGGTACGGCTGAAAACCGCCGCCTCGCGATGAAGTTCGCCCTTCTTTTCGCATTCCTGACCGGCACAGCGCTTGCGGGATGCTCAACTTTGCCGACCGCCGGACCGACCGCGGGGCAGGTGGTTGATCAGGCCGTCAAGGACGACCAGGCGCGTTTTGACGTGGTCGACATAGACAGCAAAGTGGTCGCGACATTGTTGGCCCGACGGACCGAAAGTTTCCACAAGCGGTTTCAGAAATACGGCAAGCCGCCCGCTCCCAAAATCGGGATCGGCGACACCGTCACGGTGACGATCTGGGAGGCGGCGGGCGGCGGGCTTTTCGGCTCGTCGCCGATCGCCGGGGTGTCCCCGGGGTCGCGAAGCGTGACCATCCCCGAACAAGTGGTGGCTCGCGACGGTGCAATCAGCGTGCCCTTTGCCGACCGCATCCCGGTCGCAGGAAAATCACAGCTCGATGTCCAGAACGCGATCGAGCACCGCCTCGCCGAGAAGGCAATCGAGCCGCAGGTGATCGTTGTCGTGACCAAGAGCG
Organism: Allostellaceae bacterium; assembly: GCA_035603555.1. Classification (GTDB taxonomy): domain Bacteria; phylum Pseudomonadota; class Alphaproteobacteria; order ATCC43930; family CGMCC-115725; genus AP-15. The sequence continues at coordinate 7,235 of DATNKF010000587.1, read as the reverse complement.
TCACCAATGCCGCGACTGTGTCGGGGGAGGTTGTCAGCGGGTCGCGCGTACCGCTTTCCGTCAACGGCGACCGTTTACTCGATCTGATCGCTCTCGCCGGCGGGGCGAAAGCTCCGGTTTACGAGACTTTTGTCAGGCTCTCCCGCGAGGGTGTCACCGCGACCATCCCGATGGAAACGCTCGTGTCGGACCCTGCGGAGAACATTTACGCCTGGCCGGGGGATGTCCTGACTTTGGTGCGCATCCCGCAGACCTTCTCGGTGTTCGGAGCGACCGGCCAGAACGTTCAGTTGAGCTTCAACGCCGAGAGGATGACCCTGGCCGAGGCGCTAGCCAAGGCGGGGGGATTGCAGGACCTGCGCGCAGATCCCACCGGGGTCTTCCTTTTTCGGTTCGAACCCCCCGATGTCGTCGGCGCTCTCAACGCGGCCCCCTTGGCAATCGGGCCCGGCGGGAGCTCTCCGATCGTCTACCGCCTCGATCTCAGCGACGCCAGCGGCTATTTTTTTGCCCAGCGCTTCCCCGTCGACGACAAAGACATCATCTACGTCGCCAATGCGCGGCTGAATGAGCTGCAAAAATTCTTCACCTTGCTGAATACACTCACCGGACCCGTGATTACCGGAATCGTGGTCAAGAACGCTGCGCCCTAACTGATGTCCCCGAGTTGGACAACGGGGATAACATGATCGAGATGGCTCAACATGAAGGCAGGCCAGAGCTTACCCGACCACGATCTCATTCTCGTGACGGGGGGCGCCGGGTTCATCGGGTCGAACATCGTCCTCGAACTGGCACAGTCGGGAGCGCGGGTTGCAGTGTGCGATCTCCTTCGGTCGGGCGAAAAGTGGCGCAATCTCTCGCCGGCACGGCTGCATGACGTCATTCGTCCGGACGCTCTCTTCGAGTGGCTCGCTCGGCACAGCGACAGGGTGACGACCGTCGTTCACATGGGCGCGATCTCCTCGACCACCGAGACAGATGTCGACAAATTCGTCGCAACCAATATCCGCCTCTCCTTGGACCTCTGGCGGTGGTGCGCCGATCACTCGGTCAGGTTTATCTACGCCTCTTCGGCCGCGACCTACGGCGACGGCAACGCCGGCTTCAACGATCAGCAGCACCCCGACGCGCTGGCGGCGCTTCGACCCCTTAACCCATACGGATGGAGCAAGCACGTCGTCGACCAGCGTGTGATCAGCGACATGGTTCGTGGCGAACCGACCCCCCCACAATGGGCCGGGCTCAAATTTTTCAACGTCTATGGCCCAAACGAGGGTCACAAGGGCGTCATGCAGTCGCTAGTCACGAAGGTTTATCCAACGGTCAGGGCCGGCGAGCCCGTGACTCTGTTCAAATCACACAATCCCGGCTACCGCGATGGCGGCCAGCTGCGCGATTTCGTCTATGTCAAAGATTGCGTCGCCGTCGTCCTGTGGCTGCTGCGCAACCCCCAGACAAGCGGATTGTTCAATGTCGGAACCGGCACCGCGCGCTCGTTCCTCGACCTCGTCAACGCCGTCTGCGCGGTGGCCAGGTGCGCGCCGAATATCCGTTTTGTCGACACCCCCACCGAGCTGCGTGCGCAATATCAGTATTTCACTCGCGCAGACGTCACAAAACTGCGCCATGCGGGCTTCGATGCCCCGTTCTATTCGCTCGAGGACGGGGTGAAGGATTACCTGGCGCAGATCCGCGAAAATTGACCGTCGGAAAAGGAGATCAAAGTGGCGGAGATTCCCCGACTAAACGGCGTAATTCGGGCCCTGGAGCAGGACAAACCCGCCTTCGTTACCTTCCTGGCTGCGGAGACTCATGGAGCGCAGGCGATCAATACCGCATCCTACGACGGCGTCGTGTTTGAAATGGAGCACCGTCCCTACGACATACGCGCTTTGCGAGATTGCCTGCAATACATGCTCGATCGCCGGCAAATACTGCGCTCCGGCACCCTGGCGCCGGCGGTAACGCCCTTCGTGCGCATTCCGCCCAATGGCGGCGAGACCAGCCAGTGGGTGGCCAAGCAGGTCCTCGATCAGGGCGTCTACGGCATCGTCTGGCCGCATGTCAGCACTATCGACGAAGCCCGCAACGCGGTCACCGCATGCCGCTACCCGCGTCCGCCGGAAGCCGCCTATTTCGCTCCGCCCGGTCAGCGCGGGGATGCCCCGGCCGCGGCGGCGCGCTATTGGGGGCTCACCCAGCAGGAATATTATGCCCGCGCCGACGTGTGGCCGCTAAACCCACGGGGCGAAATTCTGGTCGCAATCATGTGCGAGGAGGTGCGCGCGATCAAAAACCTGCCGGCGATGCTCGAGCAGGTGCCCGGGATCGGGGTCGTAATCATCGGCGAGGGCGATTTGTCGCAGGATCTCGGCTGTCCGCGTCAGTACGACCACCCCACCGTGGCCTCGGCTATCGACGAGATCTTGGCGATCTGCAAGCAATACAACATCCCCTGCGGTCACCCGCATGTCGACAGCAAAAACGTCGAAGCCTTACTCGAGAAGGGGTTCCGTTACTTGATGCCGGCGCCGGTCTATTCCTACGCCGCGCTCGAGCTCGGCCGCAAGGCATCCGGCCGCGCATGATTGCGGGCGTCTCTACCGGCGCATGAAATCGGGACTGCCGAGGATCAGGGCAGATCGCAGCGCCTGAGGTGCCTCGGCGATTGCCTCGCGCGTCGGTCCCGACATGGTCGAGCCGAAGATTTGTTCAAGGCGTGCGGCATCGACCGGGCTCGTCCGGAGGGGCACCGACGAATCCAAAACGCCGCCTGCCGGATCCGAGGGAATACTGCCGACCGGAAGACCGCCGCGAGCGAACGCGGTAGCAAAGCTGATGCGCCGCGTCGTCGCATCGGGACTGAGCCAAGCGGCCTCGGTGTTCTTGTAGCCGTCCGGCGTCAGGCAACCAAAAAGGGGCATGCCGAGCTGACCGATCGCGGCCAGCAGTGGGCGCGTGTTGTTCACCGGGGCTCCCGCCGCGCGTGTCGCCGAGACCACGAAATGGTAGGGAGTCTTGTACTTTTGGCCGTAGCTCTCCCAAAATTCGCCGCTGCTGAACAGCACCTTGAGCAGGTCTCGGATATCACCGCCGGTCGCCAGAAACCGAGCGGCCAGCTGCTCGACGAGCGCCGCCGACGGCTCGTCGGCGACAAAGTACTGCGCCAATTTGAAGCTGATATGACGGGCCGTCGCCGGGCTCTTCGCCAGGATGTCGAGCGCCTCCTCGCCTTCGGCCTTGCCACTCGAACGCAGCTGGTGACCAAGAAAGACCTTGGGATTGAAATCGTGGCGAGCTCCTTCGAACACCGCGGCATATTCGGGAAACTCACGCGCATCCGGGCGATTGACGCGCCATCCGGTGAGGATCCGCGCCAACGTCACCACATCCTCCTCGCTGTAACCGCCATCAGCACCGAGTGTGTGCAGCTCCATCACCTCGCGCGCGAAATTCTCGTTGAGCCCGACCTTACTATTCCGCCCGCCTGGGCTCGCGGGGGAGGTGCTCAGCGTATTGTCGAGGTAGACGAGCATCGCCGGGTGCTTGGTCGCGGCGAACAGCAAGTCGCGAAAATGACCAAGCACGAAGGGGCGGATCGCCCGTTGCTCGTAGTCGCCGATCCACAGATCGTCCAACTCCTTTCCGGCAAAGACATTGAAATGGTTGAACCAGAAATCGATCATAACCTCTTGCAGCTGCCGCGGGCTCAGCACCGCCCGCAGAATTCTCGCCTGCGCCGCTTCCCGGACGATGGCCCGGGCACGCTGCTCCCGGGCCTTGGCGAATTCGGAGGGGAGCTTGAAGCCGCGGATGGAAGGCAGCGGCCCGTAAAGCTGGCGCAGCTCAACAGCGTTGTACTTTAGCGTATCGAACGCCGCGAGGCGCCAGCCCAGCTCGAACGCTTCGGGGATCGCTTCAGGAGCGAGCTGTTCGGCGACATAGCGGTCGACCCCAATGGCCTTGACGCGGTGGAAATCCTGCAGAGTCGGACCGAAGGCGAGGCGGTTCAGGACATGGATGGCCTGCCGGTCGGGGACCGGTTGGGCATAAGCTGCCCGCAGCCCCGCCAAACAAATCAGCAGGCATGTCCCAGTCAGGAGGCGAACATAAAGCATTGACCGAGAATACGACCGTCTTGCCCGGAGTTTAAACCCCGAGATCGCCCATGCGAGCGCGGGACCGCGTTCTGGCGCTCGGCTGCTCTTCCCTGTAGAACGCGAGGTAATGTTGGGACATGAAATATGAGAGTTCCGCTGATTGGAGGCATCGCTGCGTTGGCGCCCCGCTATGACGGGTTCATCCTCGATCTCTGGGGCGTGGTTCATGACGGGGTGGCTCCGCTACCGGGCGCACTCGAATGCCTCGACGCCCTGAGAGCAGCGGGAAAGCGAATCGCGTTGCTGTCGAACGCGCCGCGGCGAGCTGACGACGTCGTCGAGCGCATCACCCGCATCGGCGTACCTGCCGGGCTCTATCATCATGTGATGTCTTCGGGCGAGGAGGCCTGGCAGCATCTCCACCGGCGCGACGATCCATTCTACGCGGCACTCGGCCGGCGATGCCTGCACATCGGCTCCGAGCGCGATATGTTGATCCGCAATGGGCTGGAGCTCGAATTCGTCGACACCGCCGAGGAGGCGGAGTTCATCCTCAATACCGGACCGGCCGGCTGGGAGGATCGTATCGAGGACTATGCGCCGCTGTTGCGGCGGGCGCTGGCGCGCACCCTCCCGATGGTGTGCGCCAACCCCGATCTCGTCGTCATGCACGGCAACCGTCCGGCGCTCTGCGCTGGTGCCCTGGCGCAATGGTACGAGGAGGCTGGAGGCCGGGTCCGCTGGCATGGGAAGCCGTTCCGTTCGGTCTACGACACATGCCTCGAGCTGCTCGGCATCGCGGACCGCACACGCATTCTTGCCGTCGGCGACAGTTTGCGCACCGACATCGCTGGTGCGACCGACGCCGGTCTCGACAGCCTGTTGATTGTCAGCGGCATCCATGCCGAAGAGTTTGGCACGATCGGCAACCGGCCGCCCGACCTCGAACGCATCGCCGCGGCGCTCCAGTCCGGATCCTACTCGCCCGTCGCCGTGGCGCGCAGTTTTTGCTGGTGAACGAAGATCGCGAGCCTCAGTGGCCGCCCCCGGCATGCACGATCGCGTCGCGCAACCCGGTGTCGTAGCCGACCCCTAGCGGGGTTAACATGGCGCAATCCGGAAGCGAGCGGATCAGCCCCTTGCGTTCGAGCGCTGCCCATACCGCGGGATTGCGCAGCCCGGTGGCGTCGCGAGAGGCGACCAGGGCATCGCCGAGGTGAAAATGGTCGCCGTGCGGATAGGGCAGGCTGGTGATGACGGCGCTGTCGGGTTCCTCGCCGGGCCGCGAATAGTCGGGAAGTCGTGCAAGCTCCTGCAGCAAGGTCAGGGTCTTGAGCTGCAGCGCGTTGAGATTGAGCGGGTTCTTCCTGGGTGCCATCCCACTTGATTAGACCAGCGCCACGGGTGAGGCAATGCGGCGCTCATCATCTTACTGCTGCCTAACGGCTGACCGGCGGTCGTACGCGGCGGCGCAACCTACGCGGCGGCTCGCGGCGCCGCGGATCCCGCACCCCCCAGTACAAACTGCCAACCAACGGTAGGTGGTCCGAGGCAAGGCGGGCGAGTGGGGAACGGTAGACATACACGTCGCGCAGCACCGCCGGTCCCTCGGCGTAGATCCTGTCGAGCGCCAGCACCGGCAGCCACGATGGAAAAGTGCGCGCCGCCGCACTCGGTCCGAGGCGCCGATCGAGCAAGCGGATAGCACCGCTTCGGCCTCGCCACTCGTTCAGATCACCCATCAGCAGCACCGCGTCCGCCAGTCGTCGATTCGCTGCCAAAGGCTCGCCAAGCACCGCCATGAGCCGGTTTGCCTGCAAGCGGCGCTCTACAGCGTGCAGACCGAAATGGGTGGCGATGACGCGCAGCACCCGGTCGTCAATCAGCAGATCGGCATCGATCGCACCGCGCGGCTCGTACCCCGAAACGCTGAGATCGATTGCCCGCGCAGTGAGTACCGGAAACCGCGTCAGGATTGCGTTGCCGAAACGCCCGAGCCGCTCGCGGATGCCCATGCCGGTGATGACGCGGCGCCCGGTGACCTCGCCAAGGTAAGACCATTGATCGTGATGCCCGTCGCTGCCGCGGCGGGCGTCGACCTCCTGCAGGCAGGCAATGTCAGCGTCGATCTCGCGCAGCACGGTGGCGATGCGGCCGGGGTCGTAGCGCCGGTCGACGCCGACGCAAGTATGTATATTGTAGGTTGTAACCCGGACCGACGACACCCCCGCAATAACGGGCGTAACGGCTCGGTGCCGGGCGCGATCAACCGACCTTTCTCGCCGCCCGACCATGGGCATCTCGAAATCTTCAAACACTTGAACCTACGCGCTTTGGCGCCGTCGTATCCCCTGCTGCGCTCAAGTGGGCGACGGCGACGAGGACCCTAGACTTGCTATACAACCCGGTTGGAACCGGGCAACGACATTTCGTCGTCACGGCGGCGCGCATCGACTTTGCCGGCGATCAGCTCACGGAGCCGGGCGGCTGGTAACCAGCGCCAAGCCGCGCAGTACATCCGTGGCCTGGCTCAGCTGCTCGTCGCCCGCCGATCCGATATCGCCGGTCGCCACCGAGGGTGCCTTTTGTGCGGACGTGGAGACAGGCGCGCTCGTCGGCACCTGGGCCGGCGCCTTGCTGTCCGGTGCGATCGGATCGGTGTTCTTGAGCGCGCCGCGAAGATCGGCTTCGCGACGCCCAGCAGGTGCCAGCTTTTCCAGCTTGAGGGGCATCACGACGAGATCGGGGCTGAGACCTTTACCCTGGATCTGCCGTCCGGTCGGCGTCGTGAAGCGAGAAGTCGTCAACCGGATGGCTCCGTTGCCGGGCAGTGGGATCACGCTTTCGATCGAACTCTCGCCGAAGGTCTGGGTACCGAGCAGCACCCCTCGACGATTGTCCTGCAGCGCGGCGGCGACCAGTTCAGCCTCCCGCGCCGTGCCGCCGTTGACAAGCACCACAAGCGGCATGCCCCGTGCGAGATCGCCTGGGGTGGCGGCGATCCGCCTCAGGCTGGTGGGTTTGCGGCCCTTGACGATGACGATATCGCCTTGGTCGATAAAGGCGTCGGCGACAGCCACCGCACTCTCGAAGGCCCCCCCGGGATTGTTGCGCAGGTCGATGATGAAGCCG
>DATNKF010000586.1:0-8152 GCA_035603555.1 Allostellaceae bacterium | reverse complement strand
AGTCATGCGGATAGACATTGGTGACAATGCGCATGCCGTCGGATTTCAATCGCGGTATGGCGTCCGGCGAGGGCGCTTCGATCCAGTTCACCTGGCCGGTCAGCAGTGCCGCGGTGCGCGTCGACGCCTCCGGCATCGGGATCAGCACCAGCCGGTCCTGCTTGGGGATGCGAGTTTTGTCCCAATATTCGGTATTGGGCACCATTTCCAACCGCTGATGCGGTACAAAGCGATCGAAACGGTAGGGGCCGGTGCCGGACGGATGCAGCGCGTATTGCGCCCAGTCGTAGTTCAATTCTTTCGCCCGGCACTGGCTGACCATCATCACGTAGCTGAGACTGTAGGGAAACAGCGATTCAACGAAGTTGGTCTCGAACGCCACCGTATAGTCGTCGAGCTTGCTGACCGATTTGACGTTGGTCAACCAAGTGCGGCTGTAGGCCAATTGCTGCGCGAGAAAATACGGCGCCTTCTCGTCGGTGCGGTACTGGTAGTTCCACACCACGTCGTCGGCGGTGAATTTGCAACCGTCATGAAAACTCACGCCCTGGCGCAGATGCACGATCCAGCGCTTGTGGTCGTTCGGGTCGATCTCATAGGAGGTAGCGAGGCCCGGCTTGATTTCGGAGGGCTTGTCCGCCGTGGACAGGTCCCACAAGAGGAGGGCATCGTAAAGGTTGTAGCCGACGAAACGATACCCTTCAAAACCCTGGTCGGGGTTCCCGGTGGTCACCGGGATGTCGCCGGCAGTCATGCCGACGGTCAAGGTGCCGCCGGCCTGGGCCGGGTCCGAGAGCACGGTGAACAGCGTCAGAGCCGGGGCAGCTCTGCCAAGTGACTGCGCCACGAGCGACCGAGCCGACCCGCCACTCCGGCCCTCAGGGGCACGCATGTGGGTGAGACGGACAGCCATCAATCGTCCCTCCGAGGCGAGTTCAAGCGACCTACCGTCGTCGCAAGAGACGTGCCAAGCTCAGCCTCTAGAGCGCGTGTCCGAACCGGTATCTTGGAACAGCGAGGGGACTGCCCGATGCCCATTTGCCCAATCTTTGAGCAAAGCGCCGAGCCCTGCGCATGGCCGGGAAGGCTCAGCCCCGATCCTTCCAACCCGCGATCTCTCAGACATGACCTTGGAGCCGGCCGCTTCAAGCGCCGCCGGATTGCGTTCATCGTGCTCAACCTAGGATCAACAACGCCCTGTTCCGAACGAGCAACTGAATTCAGCGAAACGATCGCTCGGTCAGCCAATTGTTAGCGCCATCCGAGAAAGGCGCAAGCGGCACGAACCTCGCGGGGCGCTGGCATCCCGAGAGGTGGGTATTTTATTGACCAGCCCTGGGTTCGTCGGGCAGGACCAATTTACCTACAACGTTCCGGCTGACCCATTGGTGTTCAACTGGCTTGGGTCTGCTGCAGGGCCGACGACTGTGATCGTTACGGTGGGCACACCTTCACCCTCATCCCCGCCCGTCACTCCTCCCGCGGCCTCCGCGCCCGGGGCGCCCTCCGCGTCAAGCGCACCGCCCACCGCGGCGAACTGGCGAGCACCTGGGAAATACGAGGAAAGAGAATCGAGCGCTGACAGAACTATCAGCACAGAAAGTCGAAACACCGCCTTCCGAGACCCGCGGGACCCAACAGAATTTTTCACAAAGAAAATTGGCCGGAACCAAGGTTCCGGCCAAGTTTGAACAGGGAGGCTTCACGTCTGGGAGACGTAAGGGTCCGCAGACCCTCTTTCCGGGCGCTAGTCCCGGAAACCATGCCGGCGACGGTCGCCGCCGAAACTCAATATAGCCAATATGAACCAATTGACCGGCGCCTACCACTCGGGATTTCTACTGGCTCGTCTGCAAAAACCGCAATGCTCTGAGTCGTTGCGGTCGAGAATTGAACGTCAGCGGTATAGCTCAAGATCAGCTCAGCCGAGTCTCCGCTACTTTACGCAGTAGAAAATCGCGGAAGACACTGATTCGCTTCGAAGAACGCAGTTCTTCGGGATACACGAAATACGCCTCGACCGGTGGGCCGGTCAGTTCCGGCAACAGGCGCACGAGCTCGCTGTGTTCGTTGGCCATGAAGTCGGGGAGTGCCGCGAGCCCCAGCCCGCTGATCACTGCTCTCAACATCCCGTAGAAATTGTTCACCGTCAGGATTGGCTTGCGCTCCTGCCCAGCTTTAGTGCCGGCGTCGAGCAGCCAGTTGATGTTCGGCACAGGAGGGCGGGAATCCTCCCCATAGACGATGAGTCGGTGCTTATCGAGATCCTCGACCTTTTGCGGCATGCCGAGCTTCTTGATGTAGTCGGCCGCGGCATAGAGGTGGACCTGAACGCTGACGAGGTGACGTTGGATCAGATCCGGCTGCCGCGGCGGGGCCATGCGAATCGCGACGTCGGCTTCGCGCATCGACAGATCGAGCTCAGCATCATCGACAACCAAGCTGACCTGGATTTCGGGGTAGAGATCGAGAAATTCCCGAATCCGCGGTGTCAACCACGTAGAGCCGAACGCGACCGTGGTCTGGATTTTGAGCGGACCCTTGGGTCGGTCCTTCGACTCGGAGATCAGACCTTCGGCCATCGACAATTTGGAGAACACGTCGCGGGCCGTGCGAAAGAGGAGTTCCCCCTGCTCGGTCAAAATCAACCCACGCGCATGGCGGTGGAACAGCGGAACGCTCAAGCTTTCCTCAAGCGCGCTGATCTGCCGGCTTACGGCCGACTGGCTGAGATTCAGCGATTCCCCCGCATGCGTGAAACTTCCCGCCTCTGCCACGGCATGGAATACCCTCAACTTGTCCCAGTCCATTCCCATTTCCCCTGGAGCGCCCCCACGGAGCCTGCTCGCGCGTTACTCGGCCGCGCGCGCATCCACGGCTTCCTCCTGTGCCGCGAGAAACTTTTCCGCCTCGAGCGCAGCCATGCATCCCATTCCCGCGGCCGTAACCGCTTGGCGAAACACCTTGTCCTTGACATCGCCTGCGGCAAACACTCCCGAGATCGCGGTCTGCGTCGAATCCGGGCGGGCAATGACATAGCCCTCCGGATCGAGCGGGAGCTGCCCGGTAAGGAAGCCCGTAACCGGTGTATGTCCGATCGCGATAAAGACGCCGTCGCAGCTAAGCTCCCGCACGGCACCGCTGCGCAGATTGCGCAGACGGATCCCGGTGACGGTGGGTGGTTCCGGCACCCCGACGATGTCGTCAACGACACTGTCCCAAACGATCTCGATCTTCGGGTTGCGAAACAGCCGGTCTTGCAAAATCTTCTCCGCACGCAAGGCATTGCGGCGATGAACGAGCGTCACCCGTCGGGCATGGTTCGTCAAATAGATCGCCTCCTCGACGGCTGTGTTGCCGCCCCCGATAACCACAACATCCTTGCCGCGAAAGAAAAAGCCGTCGCAGGTCGCGCAAGCGGAAACCCCAAAACCTCGGAAGATTTCCTCGCTCGGCAAGCCGAGCCAGCGAGCTTGGGCGCCGGTAGCGATGATCACCGTGTCGCCGATGTAGCGATCCCCCGAATCCCCGGTGGCGACGAAAGGCCGATGCCCGAGATCGATCTCGACGATAAGATCGATGATGACCCGCGTCCCGACATGTTCGGCCTGTTGGCGCATCTGCTCCATCAGCCAGGGCCCCTGGATGATCTCGGCAAAGCCCGGATAGTTCTCGACGTCGGTGGTGATGGTCATCTGCCCGCCAGGCTGCAGCCCGGCGACGAGCAGAGGGTGCAAATTGGCGCGCGCCGCGTAAATCGCTGCGGTATACCCGGCGGCACCCGAGCCGATGATTAGGACCTTGCTGTGATGACTCTTTGACATTCGAGCGACCCCGGCTCCTTGACTCTTGGATTATATCATTCTTCCGCGGTGCAACGAAAAGGTGCGGGCTAAAAGCCGAACATATGGTCGAGGCTGAAGGCACCATTGCGGCCCGCGAGCCCGTGATAGCCGAAGAGGCGGCAGGTCGTGTCGCGGATCGTGACATGGGCGCCGCCTCCCGCACGGGCGCGGCTAGCCGCATCGAAGGTGTCATGGTAATACCACAGCCGCGAGCCCGAACAGGGGATTGCTAAACTTCTTCGCGCAATTTCGCGTCCGGCCCCGTCGTGGAGAGTGATCTCGGTCGTGCTCACCGGCCGCCACGGAAGCGATGCAGGATAGATCAGGTGGCACAGCGTATCGTAGCCCGCGTCGCCGAGCCTCAGGAACAGGCGGGTCGATAGTCCCGGCGGCCGCCCGCTATAAGATTGCGGCTCGTCGCGATAGGTCATAATCGTGTTGAAGACGTGCGCGCCAAAGCTGGTTTCGGCGGCATGCCCGCTAGGGCGGTGGCGATAGCGGAACAGCGCGTGAAGCCAACCGTCGGCTTCGCCCCCGACGGAAAAGTCGTAGACGAGCTCGACGTGGCCGTAGCCGCCGCCCAAAGCATCTGTTCCCGGAAGCGCGCTCAATTCGATTGCCGTCTGGTGCGCGCGTGGCAATCGCCCCAGAGGATGTCGCAGGATCTCATTTCCCTCCGGATCGTAGAGCAATGCGGTGATCGGCAGTTCGGCTTGGCAGACCGCCATCGGCGTCGGCAGCACAAAGGTCTGCCATTCGGCGAGCGGCATGATCGGGGCAGGCAATAGATAACCCTTGCCGAGGATCCGAGCGAGGCCAGGTAGCTCAGGATCGGGTGCTAGGTCGCCACGTTCGACATTGACATGGGCGATGCGGCGGCGGCGATCCTCGACGACCTCGTAACGCGGCCGTACGGTATGCTTGCCCGCGCGGAGCTCGACCTGCTTGGGCCAAGCGAGACTTGGCAGCAGTTTGCCGATGTCGACCGCGCAGGTCGCAAACGGTGCAATCAGCTCGGGGATTGGTACGATCTGCTCCTCGCCCATCGGGTTGAAGCCGATCTCAGTGGGCGGAATCGCAACGGGATGGCTGTTTTGGAGCCACAGCACGACCTGCTCGCCGGAGGCCGGTGCAGGAAGGCCGGCGTAGCGGTCCGCCGGCCATGCGTTCGCGTCATGCGTGCAAGAAAGCGAGCAATCTGCCCCGGTGCGATCGCCGCTAGCAAGATCAACGCTGGCATCGCCGAACGTGTCGAGGGCATATTTTACGATATCGTGTCCGGCTGCGCCGACGATGTGGAGAAACAGCTGACCGCAGAATTCGGGCAGGCGGAAGCGAGCCCGGATTTCACGGCTGTCTAGAACGATCGCTTGAGCCGCCGATCCGAAGCTCTCGCACCACTCTGCGAGGATCTCACCATCACCGGCAAACAGCATCATCCAACCGGTGACCGTTCCGGCGCCGTAACCCGACCAGTAATTCACCGTCACGAGCCGGGTATGCAAGCCGTCGGCATCGCGAAAAAAAGCAAAATTCGTAGCGAAATTCAACTTGTCGAGATAGGTGCTGGGGTTGGTCAGCCGATCCGCCGGGATGCGCATGGCGTCGAGGCTGAAGATTTGTGCCCCTGCGGGGAAATAGGGCTCGAGCTGAGCGATCGTGCGCTCAGCGTCAAACGCGGCGATGAACACCGCGCAGGCCCCCGAATCGGCGAGTTCTGTCGCTGCTGCGGCCGGGCGTCCAAGGATGGGCTCGCCAATGCGAGCCGCTTGCTGGACGTAGGTGCCGGCGATATCGACTTCGTCGAGGCTGAAGATTTCGTTGAACGCGTCGGCGGCTCCGCCGGGATCGTACACGGCGACAGGAGCATTCCGCCTTAGGGTAGCGACAAGGGCATGGCCGAGCCGGGCGGCGCGGGGATGGGTCAGCGCCTTATAGAGGATGTTCCCTCCCCGAACGTTATCGAAAGTGTCGATGTGTAAGGCCATAGTGAGCCGATCCCGGGAAAGGCGGGCTGCGTTCGGCTCGATATTACATCCTGGGATGTCGCCGCAAGCAATCGCTCAAGCTTATCGGGAACCAACCCGGTGCCGTCCCACCGGGCTTCTGGTGAAGCGGCGACAGGGCCAGGGCAGCGCCTCTCCTGAAGCACCTAGCCCTAGACGCGCCGTCGTCAGATCGATCCCGCCTCTCGCCAGAAGCCGCGCAACATAGCGTGTGGTCAATACGGCGACCAACGCACCCGCGAGAACGTCGCTAAAATAATGAGCACCCACGGCTATGCGGCTTGCTGCCACAATTGCCGCCGCCAGAATATAAAACAGGAGATGCTGCGGCCAGAGGTACCAAAGGGCCGTCATTAGTGCGACGATCGTGGCGCTGTGGCCTGAGGGGAATGACCAGTAGTCGGGGCGCCAACTGAGCCAGGAAAAGTCATATATGTCGGATTGAAAAAACAGCTTGGGCCGAGAACGACCAAGGATGATCTTCAGCACATCGGCCATGATTCCCGAGGCCGATATCGAAAGAAAAAGGAAAGCAGGGACCGCCGACAGCGCCCGCATCGACACCGCAAACGGCCGCAGACGGGGCAATAAACTCCCCCAGTGGAGCATCCCAAAGGCAAGGCCGAATAGGATCAGGTAGCCGTAGGTCAGACCGAGCCGCCCGATGAAATCGAACAGCGAACGTAGGTCGGAATCCCGACCATGCAGCGATGATGCGATGGGTCGGTCGATAAAGGCGATCGAGACCACGATGAGCATCGCGGTCGCGCCGGTCCCGAGTGCGACGCGAACCGCCGGCGATTCGCAAGCACGGCGTCCGGCGCCCCATATCGCCCGTGAATTGCGAAGGATCGATTGACCAAGCCTCGCGAGCAGCGGCGCCGTGAGACCGTCGCGTTGGATGATCCACCAATGGAGCAGCGCCGACGCGCCGTAGACGACAAGGCCGGCAAAGACGACATCCGACAGAAAGTGGGCGCCTTGAGCAATGCGGCCGAGCCCAACCAGCGCGCCAAAGCCGATGGCAACGGCAATCCAGCTGCGCCGGGTGCGCCCGGGCGGAAGCAGCAAAGCGAAGCCGACGAGCGAGAAGCCGAGCGCGGCGTGACCAGAGACGAAAGAGCAATTTCCGTCGCATTCCGCCGCAGGCAGCGGTGCCGGCGTGAAGCGGTGTGGTCCGCCAAATGCCTCGACCTGGACGGGCCGCGCGCGTCCCCAATGATCCTTTAGAAGAGAGTTGGCGAGGAGCCCTGGAGCGACCGCCATCGACACGATCAGGAACACAAGCGCCTTGCGGTCGAGCCGCCACAGCGGCCGGTCGAGCAGAAACAGCCAAGCAGCGCCGAAGCCGACAAGGATGAGGATGCCCCAGCTGATCGACGGTACCGCGCGGTAGAGCGCTACGACCGGCGGCCAGTCGGACAGCACAAAGCCGCCCTTGGCATCATAGAACAGCCGGCTCGTCGCCAGATCGATCTCGGGGGCGAAAAGGAAGAGTGCCGATGCCAAGGCCGCCACGCCGAGATAGATCGAGAACTGCTTCATCAGCGCTCTCGATGCTCGAACCGGCTCAGAGCGAGCGCCCGCAGCGCCGCGCCGGCGCGCACGGTATCGTCAGGGACCGGATAGGACCAGGACTCGATGCGGCCAGCGAACGGGCGAGTGATACCGGCCTCCTGCATCGCCTCGTGGAAACGAAAGAGTTTGGCGTTGCCGCCATCGAGGCTGAGGATGTGCACCGGCTTGCCGGTCGCGGCGGCTTCGCTGATCATCGATACCGAATCGGCCGTCACCAAGAACGCGTCGGCGAGAGCGAGATAGGCGAAATAGGGATTTTCTCCCGAACCGTCCCAGATCGCTGCCGAAAGACCTGTCAGCCGGCGGCGCAGCAGCGCGAGCCCGGTTGCCCCGGTCCGCCGCGATGCCGTCAACAAGACCGACCCGCCATCGGTCCGCAGGATCGCAGCCAGCGTCTCGGCGATCTCCCTGAGCCGCCCTAGCGTCAGCCGATAGGCCTTGCTCGTCCCGCCGATCAACACCGATAGGATCGGCCGCGGCATCTCGGCGAGCGCCGGAAAGCGCAGCTTTTCGGCCGCCAGCCTGGCTTGTGTGACCCGGTGAACTGCACCCCGAGTAACCACCAGCCGCGGTCCGTTTGGATGGTCGTGTTCGGGTACGACCAGCAGATCGAACTCGGAGCGGCCAACGCCCGGGTACTGGACCTGCGCTGCCACTGTACGCCCCCCGCTGGCGCGCCGGATCGCGAGGGCCGGCATCGCCGTATTTCTGCCGCAGCCGATG
>DATNKF010000585.1:0-3086 GCA_035603555.1 Allostellaceae bacterium | reverse complement strand
CGCTCGGCAGCGCGCCGGCCCTCGCTATGCGGGATCCAGGCCTTGGTGGCGACGACGACGCTCTCACGCGGAATGCTTTTGATCGCCTCGCCGACGACCGCCTCGGTGCCATACATCGCGGCGGTGTCGAGGAGATTGACGCCCATGTCCAAGGCCTGGCGGACAAGGGCGACGGCCTCGGCGGTGCTCTTGCCGGTGCCGAGCCCGAGCCGGCTGAAGCCGCCGCAGCCGAGACCGGCGATACTGACCTTGAGACCGGTCCGGCCGAGGTTCACGTAATCCATGACCCCTCCCGCTTGATCGGGGACATCAGGCGCGCGGGCGCCGCGACAAATGGGGAGCGTCCAACCCGACCCCGACCAGATGGCCGAAGAGGCTCGCGAGCCGGGCGCGGTCCGCCTCGGGCAAAGGCGGGGCGAGCAATGAGGCGAGGTTGGTGCGCAGATGCTCTGGATCGCCGGTGCCGAAGAGGACGACATCGACCCCGGGCTCGTGGCGGACAAAGCGATAGGCCGCATCGATGACGCTCTCGGCGGCTCCCTCATGGATCAGGAAGGAGAGCGGATCCTCGGTCCCGGCTAGCCATTGCGGCACCTCGCCCTCGGCCGCGAGCTCCCGCATCGTCGCCGCCAGCTGTCCCGGGCGGGAGAAGATGTTGCGCACCGCGAACATCAGCAATGTCCCGACATGATGCTCGCGGGTCAGCGGGAAGACGGCGTCGCGCCCGTTCTGGTGCATCATGTGAAAGCCGACCATCGCGACGTCCCACGCGCCGTCGGCGACGGCGCGCTGCAACATCCGGTGCTCGGGATCGTGGGGTGCGGTCTCGGTGATGCCGAGGTGACGGAACTTGCCCTTGGCCTTCTCCTTCAGCAGAGCCGGAGCGATGACATTGCGCGCGTGGTCGTAGGCGGCCGGGGCGACGCCGTGCAGCTGGTAGATGTCGATGTAATCGGTAGCGAGCTGGCGCAGCGAGTTGTCGAGCGAGGCGACCGTACTTTCAGCGCTCGAGTTCGGGTTGCTGACGTTGAACGGCGCCTTGGTGGCGATCACGACCTTCTCGCGCGCGACCGTCTTCAGCGCCTTGCCGAGCACCGCTTCGGTGCCGTAGGCGGCCGCGGTGTCGAACAGATTGACGCCGAGATCGAGCGCCTCGTGGATCAGAGCGACGGCCTCGGCCTCGCTTTTGCCCCTTCCGAGCCCGAGCCGGCTGAACCCGCCGCACCCCAGCCCGGCGACACTCGCCCGCAGTCCGGTTCGGCCAAGCGTTACGTATTCCACGCTATAGCCCGCTCACGAAACGCAATGATCGTCTCCTCTGGCGGTCCCGCCGCGGTGCGGGGCACAGGTTTCTGAAGGTGCCGGTCGGCGCGACGGCATGTCAAGCCGCGGTGTACCGCGCTGAGCCGGACAGCTGGGCCTTGGGGCTATGTATCTGCGTAGGCGATGCAGCGCGAATGTCATGGCTACGACGGGCTTGACGACAATCGCGCTGGAGCCGACGAGAGTCGTATAATTCCGGCGAAACTCTGCATCGAGCCCGCTGCATCGATCTCCAGTGTTTCCGGCTAGCCGTCCGCCGCGACTTTTCCTCGGCACTTGATGGGTGGTCCGAGCCAGATGAACCCTTTTGACCCACCCGACTCGTCCGCCCCACCGATCAGACCCTCCGTTGCGGCCGACACGAAATGGATCATAGATTTTCTGCGCGAGCGATGGGGGGCCTCCACGATCGTCGTGCACGGCGAAGTCATCGACGCCGCTCGACTGCAAGCGCTGATCGCCGAGCCCCTGAGCGGCCTCGCCACCTATCGGCGGATCGGCGGCGACGCTGAACTGGTGACCCTCGACGCCACACCGCCCGGCCGAGGGACAGGGACCGCCCTGATTGAAACGCTGACGAGGAGGCTTCGCGGCGAAGGCTGCGCGCGGCTGTGGCTGACGATGACCAACGGCAATCTCTCGGCGCTGCAATTTTATCTGCGCCGCGGCTTCCGGCTCATTGCGGTGCGGCCGGGTGCGGTCGACAGAGCCCGCGAGCTCAAGCCGTCGATCCCATTGCTCGGCGAGCATGGCATCCCGATCCATGACGAGCTCGATCTCTGCTGCGTTCTCGACCCCGACATGCGGGGGCTCCCCGCTCCGGCGCCGTGGGGGAGCCGCGCCGCGATCCGCTTGTCGCGGCAAGGCAGCCCCATGCGGAAGAGCTGCGCTTCACGGCCCGATCCGCAGTGCGGCGGTGGTCGAGGCGTTTGCGACGGTGCCGTGCGAACATTTCCTCGGGCGCGGCCCTTTGCTGGCTGCCGAGAACGGCTGCCTTTTGGTCCCGCTGACCAATGCGGAAATGCGGGCAGCTTCCTGCTGATCACCCGGCAAGCCGGCGGGACGCAGCGGTATCCGGCTCGGTGTATCCATCATGTCGGAATCATCCCATGCGGCGGCGGTCGTGATCCCGAGGCAGCCGCACGCCTCAAGGACGCCTTGGCAGGGGCCGCCTTCACCGGCATCAGGTCATTGCGCCGGGCGCCCGAAGAGCCGGATTCATCCTGCTGGCTCGCCGGCGACCGCTGGTGGCTGTCGAGCGCGCCGGTTCCCGTTTCCTCTTAGGATTTCAGCAATTGCGTTGCTGCATTATGAGCAGCGTCTACTGCGGCGGAGCCAAGGGACGCTGGTCGTTACCACAGAGAATGTCGCGGGTCGCCGCGTGGTCGAGATCAAGGGACAGTGCTTCGGTGCCGTCGTCCGCAGCCGTGGGCTCGGCGGCCGTGGCCGGCGTTAGTAGTTGCGAACTTCACGACCATATAATCGCCTAATTGGCATCGCATAACCCAGGCTGATCGCGATGACCGCTGGGGCCTCGTGGCGGTCACGAGGCGCAAATGGTCGAGACCGTCGGGAGCCCTACAACCTGAAGTGGAGCTTCCGCTGCAGATTCGCTGCAGGTGCTGCGGGGCCGCACATGTCAAACAACCATACATAGCAGAGTCCTCGAATGGCCATCCCGGGTACCGCCGTTCGTCATAGCCCGACGCGAACCGCGGATCGGGTTCGGGAACGCCGGCACGGTGTGGCCAAGAATGCGAAAT
>DATNKF010000584.1:0-4247 GCA_035603555.1 Allostellaceae bacterium | reverse complement strand
AGCCGAGCGCGCCATCATACATCGCATCGCGAATCAGGCGCTGCATTGCAGCCATTTCCTCGGCTGTCGCCTCGCGCTCGGCGGCCGCATCGCCCATCACATAACGGCGGATGCCGGAATGGCCGACCAAGGTGCCGACGTTGATGCCGCGCTTTTTGCCGAGCGCATTCAGATAGTCGCCGACCGATTCCCAGGTTACGTCGACCCCGGCCTCCAGCACCGGTAGCGGAATCTGTTCCGCGTCGGAGAAGAATTCGAGATACCACTGCCCGTCGCCGGGCCGGACCGGAGCGATGACCTGCCCGCACTGGCCGACGATCACGGTGGTGTGGCCGTTGTGCACCCACGAGCCGCAATAGGGGTCCCAGACCGCTTGCGGATCGAAATGGGTATGATGATCGATGAAGCCCGGCGCCACGACGCGCCCCTCGGCATCGATCGTCCGCTTGGCAGCAGCGCCGGCATATTTGCCGACCCCGACAATCTTGCCGTCCTGCACCGCAACATCGGCGGCAAATGCCGGCTCGCCTGAGCCGTCGACGACGCGCCCGTTTCTGATGAGCAGATCATACGCCATTCTTCTTCCTCCTCGTTGCCCCCCGCTCCGTCCGAGCGCAGCGGCCTGTCGCGGCGGGCCGCCATCGCGATCAGTTCGCCCGCCAATACCGCTTCGCGCGGTGCTCCGCGAGCTTACGCCCGGGCCGCCAGTGCGGCAACATATTCTCCTAGAACGCAAGTCGGGTATGCGGCTACAGATGGTCTCATGTTCCTGCAGCTGAGATCGCCGCCGCGGCAAGGAGAGCAACGAGATGACGGATCTTTTGGAGACAACGGAAGACGGGATCGCCTGGTTGACCCTCAACCGGCCGGATCGGCTCAACGCATTCTCCCCGGCGATGCTGCAGGGCTTGGCGGAAGCGCTGCAACGGCTGAGCGGCGATGCCGCCGTCGGAGCGGTGATCATCACCGGCGCCGGACGCGGCTTCTGCGCCGGGGGCGACGTCAAGACGATGGCCGCCCGGGCCGCTGAGGGGTTCGAGGAGCGCGTCGAGGGTCTGCGCCGGATGCATCAGCTGCCCTTACTGCTGCGCACGATGCCGAAGGTTGTGATCGCGATGGTCAACGGGCCGGCGGTTGGCGCCGGGCTCGGTCTCGCCATGGCCTGCGATCTGCGCATCGCCGGACAATCGGCCCGCTTCGGGACCGGATTTGCCGGGGTCGGCTATTCCGGCGACTTCGGCGGGTCATGGACCTTGACCCGGCTCGTCGGCACGGCGAAGGCGCGCGAGCTCTATTTCCTCGGCGACATCATCGATGCCGAGACGGCGCACCTAATTGGCCTGGTCAGCCGCGTCGTCGACGACGATGGCTTGCGCGAAGCGGCCGCCGCACTCGCCCGGCGTATCGCCGACGGGCCGCGAATCGCCTATGGCTACATGAAGCGCAATCTGCTCGCGGCGGAGACCGAGCCGCTGGCCGCGGTCCTCGAAATGGAGGCGGTGCACCAGGCACGCACCGCGATGACCGAGGACCACCTCGAAGCGGCTCGCGCCTTCTCCGAAAAGCGCCGACCGGTGTTCAAAGGGAGATGAATTTCGGGTCGGCCTGCCCCTCACCCTCCCGCTCCGCGGGTCCCTCCCTCCCCGCTCGCGGGGAGAGGGCTGGGGTGAGGGGCGAAATGACCGCCGCTATTTCGCGGCGTCGGCTACTTTCCTTCCCTCCTCCCCGGCAAAGTGGCGCTCGACGGCGTTGGCCATCGCACTCTTGCGTTTGGCGCTGAACGCTTCGCGATTGCCGCGCATCCAGTCCATCGATTGCGAGCGCCAGGCGTTGCGCTCCTCGAAGCGCGGCAGCACGTAGCGGGCGAAGAGCTCGTAAGAGCGCTTGGTCTCCTCCCAATCGGCCCAGTCGTGGGCGAGCAGCAGGATGCAGCCAAAGCCGCCGGTCTTGGTCCAGTAGTTCTCCAGCACGCGCAGCGCGTCGTCGGGGGTGCCGATCGCCCCGCGGCCGCTCTCGTTGATCGCCTCGATGCTCGGCATGCCGATCGCCGCACCGCCCTCGGGGTTGACCGAATAGGAATAGAGCTGCCACTTCTCAAAGCCGGCGCGCACATTGTCGATCGCCTTCTCACGGGTCTCGGCGAGGTGAAACGGCGCCATGACCCGGTAATTGTACCGGTCCATCACCCGGCCTTGCGTGCGCGCCTCGGCATTGGCGAGTTCCCAGTTGTAGTCGAGCGCGTCGTAGCCGTGCGGGCTGCCGGCCATCACGCACAGCATACCGAGATCGTAGCGCCCGGCGAGCTTGCCGCCATAAGGGGTGACGGCACTGGCGATCGCCAAATGCGGGCGCGGCTTCGAATAGGGGCGCAGGTGCAGCCGCGCTTCGCGCATCGTGTACCATTCGCTCTGCCGGGTGATGATCTCGCCGGCGAGCAGGCGGGTGATGATGTCGATGGCGTCGGCCATGCGGTCGCGCTGGGTCTCGGGGTCGATGCCGAGCATCATTGCGTCCGATGGCAACAGCCCCGGCCCGAAGCCGAACATCGCTCGGCCGCGCGTCTGGTAGTCGAGCTGGACGATGCGGTCCGCCACCATCAACGGGTGGTGGTAGGGCAGCGAGATGACCCCGGTGCCGAGACGGATGCGGCGGGTCCGCTCGGCGGCGGTGGCGATGAACAGCTCGGGCTGGCCATAGATCTCGTAGCCGCCGGAATGGTGCTCGCCGATCCACGCCTCGGCGTAGTCGTGCTTGTCGAGCCATTGCATCAGCTCGAAGTCGCGCTCCATGCAGAGCAGCGGGTCCTCGTCGTTGGGATGGAACGGCGGCAGAAAGACCCCGGCGCGAAGGGTACGAAACTCGGCCATCTCTTCCTCCTGCGGACGCGAAACGCGTCACCACGTTATAATGAGGGACGATGGGGAGGAAGGCGATGGGCAAGCTCGACGGCAAGGTTGCGATCGTCACCGGAGCGGCACGCGGGCTCGGCCGCGCCTATGCCAAGCGTCTGGCCGGGCTCGGCGCCAAGATCGCGGTCGCCGATCTCAGTCTTAAGTCATACGAGGAGTTCGAAGCCGAGGCGAAGGACATGACCGCCGAGAGCACGGTCGCCGAGATCATGGCCGCCGGTGGTGCGGCGATCGGCATCGAGGTCGATGTCCGCGACCATCAGGCGGTCGAGGCCATGGTAACGCGGGTCATCGAGGAATGGGGCCGGGTCGACGTGCTCGTCGCCAATGCCGGCGGCGGCCGCGGGCGGCCAGTGGACACCAAGGCGAGCACGATCGATCCGGCGCTGCTCGATCTCGTCGTCGGCATGAACCTCTTCGGCACCGTCTACTGCTGCAATGCCGTCGCCCCGGTCATGAAAAGCCAGCGCTCCGGCAAGATCATCACGGTCAGCTCGGTCGCCGGCCTATCGCCGTCAGCCGACGGCGGCTACGCGCATTACGGTGCCGCCAAAGCCGCGATCGCGCACTACACCCGCTATCTGGCCCAGGATCTCGGCCCCTATGGGATTACTGCAAACTGCATTGCCCCCGGCGTCATCGCCACCGGGCGGATCATGCAGACCGTCCTCCCGGGCAGCAGCAACAGCAATCGCGATCGGGCGGAGCAGGTGGCGCTACGGCGCCTCGGCACGGTCGAGGACTGCGCCAGGGTCATCGAGTTTCTTGCCACCGATCTCTCGGATTACGTATCGGGAGCGGTGATCCCGATCGATGGCGGACTGGTCCGCAGCTGACAGGAGCTTTACATGGCCGTTTTAGCGCAAGCCGACCCGCTCGACCTGAAGAGCGAGATGCGGGCCTTTATCGGGCGCCATACCGAGAAGAGCTTCGATTGGGATGCATTTCCCGGAAGCCGCGGCTTTCCGGATTTGGCGCGGGCGCAGATGCGCTACATCGGCGCCGGCGGCTCGCCCAAGGCCGACGACCCGAGCACCCTGAAGCCGGGACAATTCACCTTGAGCCTGGTGCACCAGCCGGTCGGCAAATACGCCGCCTGCCATTCGCACGAGGTAGTCGAGCACTTTCTCGTGGTGGCGGGCGTGCTGACCGTCGGCTGGGCCTGGGGCGACGAGGTCATCGAGGCGCGCCTCGGCCCCAAGGACATGGTGCTGAACCAGACCGCCCGGCCGCACGGGTTCCGCAACGACGGGGTCGGGCCCGTGCTGATGTCGATCAGCGTCGGCAGCGGCATGCCGAAACCGCCCGTCTATGTCTGCCACCCGCGCGACAATGATG
>DATNKF010000583.1:0-2850 GCA_035603555.1 Allostellaceae bacterium | reverse complement strand
GCCTCCTCGAACAACGCGCCGATCAGCGAGGTCGTCGTCGTCTTGCCGTGTGTTCCGGCGACTGCGAGCGACCATTTGAGCCGCATCAGCTCGGCGAGCATTTCGGCGCGCCGCACCACCGGGAGGCGACGCGCCCGTGCCGCGGCGACCTCCGGATTGTCCGATTTGACGGCCGAGGAAATGACGACGACCTCCGCGGCACCCAGATTTCCGGCCGCGTGACCGATCGCCACAGGTATCCCGAGTTCGCAAAGCCGCCGGACATTGGCACCGTCGGCGATGTCGCTGCCCTGAACTCGATAGCCGAGATTACGCAATACTTCGGCGATGCCGCTCATGCCGATTCCGCCGATGCCCACAAAATGCAGGGGGCCGATTGTCCGCGGAAGAGCCCTCATGCGGCATGCCCCGCCAAGTCGGTGGGGTGAGCAGCTCCGGGATCGAGATCCAGAACGAGCCGTGCGAGCCGCTGCGCGGCATCGCGCCGGCCGAACCGGGCTGCCGATGCCGCCGCGGCAGTCAACGCCGTGCGGTCGGTAAGTAGGCTTTCGATGCGACGCGAGAGCACGTCCTGCGAAAGGCTCGCTTGTGGAAGGAGCCAACCACCCCCAGCCTCGGCAAAGGCGTGGGCGTTCGCGGTCTGATGGTCGTCGGTTGCGTGCGGATAGGGGATTAGAATCGCCGGGCGGCCGAGGGCCGCAAGTTCGGCCACAGTCGAGGCGCCGGCGCGACAGATCACCAGATGCGCCCGGCACAGCCGCATCGGCACATCGTCGAAGAAGCTGTCGAGTTCTGCGGCCATCCCGCTTTGCCGATAAATCGCGGCAGCGGCGTCGCGATCTTCCGGGCGCACTTGCTGGCTGATCCGAACCCTTCCTCGCAGTTCGGCCGGCAAGGCGGTCATTGCCGGCGGCACGATCTCGCCGAGAACGTGCGCTCCCTGGCTGCCGCCCAAGATCAGCAGCTCGATGGGTCTGCCGGGTTCTGGCGCCGTGTAGCCTGCATCGAAGAGATCGAGGATCGCCGGCCGCACCGGATTTCCGGTGTGGACGACGCGGAGGCTGTCGGCTGGGCGCAGACCTGAAATTGCGGGAAACCCGGTAGCGATCCGCTGAGCTTGCGCGGCGAGCAGCCGGTTGGCGCGGCCGAGGACCGCATTCTGCTCGTGAATGACGATCGGCAGGCCGAGATAACTAGCCGCCAGCATCGTTGGGACAGAAGCATAGCCGCCGAAGCCGATGACGCCGGCCGGCGCCAGTCGGCGAAGCAGCCGACGTGCCTGCACAACGCCCATCGCCATTCCGGCAAGCCCGTAGACAGCTTGGCCCGCGCCGCCCGCGAACCGGCCGGCGCGCACACGATGGAATTCAACCTCAGGAACGCGTCGCGCAAAGGCGTCGGCGCGGCCGTCACACAGCAGGTGAACGCCCCGCCCATGCGCCAGCAGTTCGCCGGCCAGCGCTTCGGCCGGGAACACATGTCCCCCGGTGCCGCCGGCAGCGAGCACGAAGGGCGGGCTCATAGCTCGCTTCCCGCCAGTCGGCGCCGGGTCAGCGCCAACATCATTCCCATCCCGAGCCCGAGTGCCAGCATGGAAGATCCGCCATACGACAGAAACGGCAGCGTCATTCCCTTGGTCGGAATCAGGTGCAAGCTCGAGGCCATGTTGATGACCGCTTGAAGGCCGAACTGGATCAGCAAGCCCGTCGCAGCGAGCAGCACAAAGAGGCTGCCTTCCTGCAGCAGCCGCGAGAACCCGCGCAACACGATGAAGGCGAACAGCCCGATAATCACAAGGCAGACAACGAGACCGAACTCTTCGCCGGCAACCGCAAAGACAAAGTCGGCGTGCGCGTCCGGGAGGACGTCCTTGACCGTGCCCTCGCCGGGCCCCTTGCCCCACAACCCGCCATTGGCGAAGGCCTCGATCGAGCGTTTGACCTGATAGGTGTCCCCGGCCGAGGGGTCGAGGAAATGGTCGATCCGGGATCTGACATGCGGCAGATAGAGATAGGCGCCGGCCAGCCCCCCGAGGCCGGCGGCGGTACCGGCCACCACCCAATACAGCCGCAGCCCGGCCATGAAGAACTGCGCGAACCAGACGATCGCGACGACGGCGGCCATGCCGATATCCGGCTGCTTGATCAGCATGCCGGCGACCGCGAGAAACAGTAGTATAGAGATCATATTGCCCGGAAAACCGGGGCGCAGCTTCTGTTCCGAGAACAACCACGCGGCGACCACCGCAAAGGTCGGCTTGACGAATTCGGATGGCTGCACGGAGAGTCCTGGCAGGTTGATCCATCGCCGCGCGCCTTTGATTTCGGCACCGATCACAAACGTCAGGCTGAGCAGCACCAGCGCCGCGACGAAGCCGATGACGGCAATGCGCCGAATCATCCGCGGCGGCTGGAGTGATACCGCGAACAACAGACCCATCGCCAGCGGCAGCATCATCAGATGACGGCGGACGAAGTGCAGCCCATCATAGCCTATCCGCTCGGCAACCGACGGGCTCGCCGCCAGGCTCAACATGAGGCCGAATCCGACCAGCATGCCTAGAGCGGTCAGGCTCCAGCGGTCGACCGTCCACCACCAGCGCGCCATCGGGCTTTGGTCGATGCGGGCAAAGTTCATCCGGTTCGATGCTCGCCGCGCCCGGTGGGGGGTTTACGGTCCGGCACGGCAGATGACTCCTCAAGCAGGCCATACTCGCTTACTGGTACGGCAAAGCTGCTAATCATCGCACGCTTCACCGCAATTTGAGCGTGGCCAGTCCGGCGATTGCCAGAATCCAGGCGATGATCCAGAAGCGAATGACGATTGTCGCCTCTTCCCAGCCCTTTTGCT
>DATNKF010000582.1:0-4724 GCA_035603555.1 Allostellaceae bacterium | reverse complement strand
GGCGGGCACCGGGCCCCCGCCGCCGGTGATTATGAGCCATGGACACCCGAACAATAAGGCGGCGGCACGAAACATGACCGGGAACGTGATCGAGACGGTGATGGGCGCGGTGGTGCTGGCCGTCGCCGGCTGGTTTTTGTTCTTCGCCTATTCCACGAGCCCCGTGCGGGCGGTGCAGGGCTACCAGGTGACTGCGCAATTCGAAAGCGTCGCCGGCATCCGCGACGGCAGCGACGTGCGCATCGCCGGTGTCAAGGTCGGCTCGATCGTGTCCGAGACGCTCGATCCCAAGACATTCCTCGCCACCGTGCGCATGAGCATCGATCCGGCCTACCAGCTGCCCGACGACACGGTAGCCGAGATCGTCTCCTCCGGCCTGCTCGGCGATCGATTTATGGCGCTCGTCCCCGGCGGCTCGGAACATATGATCCCGCCCGGCGGCCGGATCAAATTCACCCAGTCGCCGGTCAGCCTTGAAAACTTGATCGGTCAAATGATCTTCTCGCAGCCCGGTGCGCAGAAGAAGCCGGGCGAGGGCGAAGCGCCCCCCAAATAGCCATGGTGGTGCCGAGAATGTCCTCAGAGTTTCCGATCTGGCGCACGCCCGAGGGCGAGCCGGTCTCCTGTGCGGAAAAGATCAAGGTGCTGAACGAGAACCTCGCCGAGCTGCGCGAGCTCGCCCAGGAGGCATTCGAAGACGCGGTGCTGATGGGCTGCGACGAGCGGCAGGTGCGCGAGGTGCTCACCGGGATCGTCGCCGCGATCGTCAACCCGTATCGGAAGTGACCAGTGCTCACCTCCACTCGGGGATGAGGCACTTCGCCCTTCTCCAGGTGTTGGCGGTTGCGGTGCCAAGCTGGGCGTTGGCGGAGACGATCTCCGAGCCGGTGGCGCTACTCCAAGGGCTCGACAAGATCACCGCGCGGGTTTCCAAATTCGACGCGCCGGTCGACAATGCGGTGCGGTTCGGCACCTTGTCGATTCGGGTGCGCGACTGCGAAAAGAACTCGCCCGAGGAGACCCCGGAGAGTGCCGCATTCCTCGAGATCGACGAGCTGCGCCCGGGCGAGGCCAGGGTGCGGCTGTTCAGCGGTTGGATGTTCGCGTCGAGCCCGGCATTGTCGGCCCTCGAGCACCCGGTCTATGACGTAAATTTGCTCGATTGCAGGAAAGCGAGCGGGTCGGCGCCGGCGCCGGCGGGCAAGTCCGACGGGAAGACCGCCCGATGAGTCAGCGCGTCGGCGAGCAACCGATGATAGCGGCCGCGGGTGATTTCAACGCCCCCGAAGCTGGCGAGATGCGGTGTGAGGAACTGGGTGTCGAGCAGGCGGAAGCCGCCGAGACGCAACCGGGCGACCAGGTGAACGAGGGCGACCTTGCTCGCCTCGCGCTCGCGGCTGAACATGCTTTCGCCGAAAAAGACCGCGCCGATTGAGACACCGTACAAGCCACCCACCAGCACATCGTCGCGCCAACATTCCACGCTGTGCGCTGCACCGCGGGCGAAGAGTGCCGTGTAGAGGCGGACGATCTCGTCGTTGATCCAGGTGTTCGGCCGCTTCTCGCTCGCTTCGGAACAGGCGAGGATGACCTCCCGAAAGGCGCTGTCGCAGCGGACCTCGAATAGGCGCTGGCGCACCACCCGGCGCAGTCGGCGCGCGACATGAAAGGCGTCGAGCGGAAGGATGCCGCGGCGCCGCGGGTCGACCCAGAAGAGCTCGGGGTCCTCGGCCGACTCGGCCATCGGGAAGATCCCGGCGGCATAGGCGGCAAGGAGAATATCGGGGGTGAGCCGAAGCAAGCTCAGGCCGGACGAGCGACAAATCGCTCGAGCCAGTGGACGTCATAATCGCCGTTGATAAACTCGGCAGCGGCGACAAGGCGCTGATGCAGCGGGATCGTGGTCTCGATTCCGGCGATCACGTATTCCTCGAGCGCGCGGCGCAGCCGCATCAGGCATTCATTGCGGCTGTTGCCGTAAATGACGAGCTTGGCGATCAGGCTATCGTAATAGGGCGGCACCTCGTAGCCGTGGTAGAGCGCGCTGTCGACGCGCACCCCGAGCCCGCCCGGCGCATGATAATCGGTGATCCGGCCCGGCGACGGCGCAAAGGTGTCGGGGTTCTCGGCGTTGATGCGGCATTCGATCGCGTGGCCGCGCAGCTTGATGTCGTTCTGGCGATAGCCGAGCGGAGCGCCTGATGCGATGCGCAGCTGTTCGCGCACAAGATCGAGGCCGCTGACCATCTCGGTGATCGGGTGTTCGACCTGGAGGCGCGTATTCATCTCGATGAAGAAGAAGTCGCCGTCCTGATAAAGAAATTCCAGGGTGCCGAGGCTCTTATAGCCGAGCTCGCTTAATGCCGCGACGGCTAGCGCGCCGAGCCGCTCGCGCTCAGCGGCGTTGAGCGCCGGCGACGGCGACTCTTCCAGCACCTTCTGATGAGAGCGCTGCAGCGAGCAGTCGCGCTCGCCCAGATGAACGATCCCGCCTTGGCCGTCGCCGAGAATCTGGATCTCGATGTGCCGCGGCCTCGGCCGCTGCGAGGTCACGCACGGCACCCGCCGAGCCCGGGACCGTCGCGATCCCGAGCCGGCTGGCGGTCTCCTTCGCCGCCACCTTGTTGCCCATCAGCCGGATGTGCTCGGCCGAGGGGCCGATAAAGGTGAACCCGTGCTCCTCGACGGTAGCGGCAAAATCCGCGTTTTCCGCCAGGAAGCCGAGCCCGGGGTGGATCGCCTCGGCGCCGGTGATCGTTGCCGCGGAGAGGATTGCCGCTGTGTTCAAATAACTGTCGCGCGCCGGCGGCGGTCCGATGCAGACCGATTCGTCGGCAAGCCGCACATGCATTGCGTTGGCGTCGGCGGTCGAGTGGACGGCGACCGTTCTGATGCCCATGTCGCGGCAGGCGCGGTGGATCCGGAGCGCGATCTCCCCGCGATTGGCGATCAGAACCTTCTCGAACATCAAAGCGGATTAGGGTCACGCAGCCTTGGCGCTGATTGCGGGTTCGGCCGCGCGCGCGGCGCGGCGGATCAGCTCCGCACCCTTCTCGGCGATCATGATCGTCGGCGCGTTGGTATTGGTCGAGGTCACCGTCGGCATCACCGAGGCGTCGATGACGCGCAGCCCTTCGAGGCCGTGGACGCGCAGCTGATCGTCGACCACCGCCATCTGATCGCTGCCCATCTTGCAGGTGCAGGTCGCGTGATACACGGTCGAGCCCTTCTGCCGCGCGTAATCCAAAAGCTCCTCGTCGCTGGCGGTATGAGCGCCGGGGAGGATTTCGGCGCCGACATATGTCGCGAGCGCCGGGGCGGCGAAGAGCCGGCGGACGAATCTCAGCCCGCCGATAATCGCTCGGCGATCGGTCTGCTCGCTCAGATAACGGGGATTGATCGCCGGCGCTTGTCTCGGATCGTTGGATCTGGCCTCGACATAGCCGCGTGACAGCGGCCGCATCTGCCAGGCCCCGGCGGTAATGCCCGGAAAATCGTCGAGCTCGCCGATCTGGCCGTCCTTGAAGCTGCCGGGCGCAATGCTGCACTGGACGTCGGGCGTCGCCGATTCCTCCAGCACCTTGACCGAAGCCGCGGCCAATGAGGCGCTGTAGGTCAGCATGCCCTTCCCGGTGACGAGATACCGCACGATCTCGCCGCAGAGCGCCACGCCGCGCGAACGCTCATTGACGGTCGGCATGCCGGTGACGGGGTAGCTGATCCGCGCGATGTAGTGGTCCTGCAGGTTTTGTCCGACGCCCGGCAGCGCATGATGGACCGGGATGCCGACGCGGCTCAGATGCTCGGGGGCGCCGACCCCCGACAGTTGCAGGATATGCGGCGAGTTTACCGCACCTGCGGAGAGGATCACTTCGCGCTCGGCGTCCGCGCGCTCGACCGCCCCGCCGCGTTCGTACTCGACCGCGACGGCGCGGCGGCCGTCGAAGACGATGCGGTTGACCCGCGCCTTGACGACGACCTGGAGGTTGGACCGCTTTAATGCTGGCCGCAGATAGGTCCGCGCGGTGCTGGCCCGCCGCCGGCCACCGCGCGTCTGCTGGCACCAGCCGATGCTGTCGCCGGCGCCGGGCGGCAGGTCGTTTACGTCCTCGCGGTACTCGAGGCCGATCTCTTTGCCGGCCTCGATCACCGCCTCGCAAAGCGGCGGCCGGTCCATCTTCGAGGTAAAGAGCGGACCACTGCGGCCGCGCACCGCGGTCTCGCCGCCCTCCCAGTTCTCGGCCTTCTTGAAGAACGGCAGGACGTCGTCCCAGCCCCAGCCGCGATTGCCGAGCTGAGCCCAATGATCAAAATCCTCGGGCTGGCCGCGGACATAGATCAGGCCGTTGATCGAGCTGGAGCCGCCGAGCACCCGGCCGCGCGGGTACAAGATCGCGCGCCCGGCGGTGCCGGGATCGGGCTCGGCGCGATACCCCCAGGTCAGGGTCGGGTGATCGAGCATCTTCATGAAGCCGGCCGGGACGTGAATGTAGGGACTCCAATCGCGCCCGCCGGCCTCGATCAGCAGGACCTTGACGGTCGGGTCCTCGGTCAACCGATTGGCGAGCACGCATCCCGCCGATCCCGCGCCGATGATCACATAGTCAGCCTTCATGCCCGCCTCCTCCTCTCGGCGCCGCCAATAGTGCATCAGTTTGAAATGCTCGTCGATGCGCGCGGCATCGGCCGCGAGGGGATTTCCCGAAAAGTTGAGCAGGCGATCG
>DATNKF010000581.1:0-3742 GCA_035603555.1 Allostellaceae bacterium | reverse complement strand
CTTGGGCGCATCGATATTCTGATTAACAACGCCGGATCGTCGCCCCCCCCGGCGGCGTTCTCGACTACCTGACCGAAGAGCATTGGGCGCAGTCGTTGCAGCTCAAATTCATGGGTTACGTGCGTTGCCTGAAGCACGTGTTGCCGATCATGCAAAAGCAAGGACGCGGCCGCGTCGTCAATCTGATTGGCAATGACGGGGTCAAACCTTCCTATTGGGAGATCGCGCCAGGTGCAGCAAATGCTGCCGGACAAAACCTGACGCTTGCGCTCGCTGCGCAGTACGGCAAGGACAATATCAGCTTTGTGGCGGTCAATCCCGGGCCAGTCCGTACCGAGCGCTGGGCCGGTCTCGTCGATGCGATGGCCCGCGACATGAAAATCCCGCGCGAGGAGGCTGATACGCTTGCCCCGCGCAGCATTCCGCTGGGGCGCATTGCCGAATGCGAGGAGGTCGCCAGCCTTGTCACCTACCTCGCTTCTGATTTGGCGCATTTTGTTAACGGCACGATGATCGAGATCGACGGCGGCCAGCAGAAGCCGCTGATGGATCGCTTCCGCGACCGATAAGTCGAGGGTCGTCAGCGCTCCGCCGCGGGAAGTTCGGCCAGCAGCGCGTGGAGGCGGTTTGGTGTGATGGGCAGCTGCCGGACCGCGCCGGCCCGGCCGAGCGCATCATCGACCGCGGCGGCGATCGCAGCGCCCGCGGCGCTGATGCCGGCTTCCCCGGCGCCTTTGACACCGAGCGGGTTGAGCGGCGTTGGTGCATCCTCGAAGAGGGACACCTCGATAGTCGGGATCTCGGCAATGGTCGGCATCAAGTAATCGGCTAGAGTAACCGACTGCGGCTGCCCGGAGGCGTCGTACACAAACTCCTCGAGCAGCGCGGCACCGATGCCTTGCGCGGCACCGCCGACGATCTGCCCCTCGACCAGCATCGGGTTGACGGCGCGCCCGACGTCGTAGCCGACGAAGAAACGCTCGACCGTGATCGCACAACTGTCGCGCTCAAGGCGCACCTGGGCGAGATGCACACCGTAGGGGTAGGTCATGCGATCAGTGGTGAAGGTGGCCTCGGCCGTGAGCTCGCTGCCGGCGCCGCGTGCGATTGCGGCCAGGTCGAGCGAGGGTCCGCCGGGCGCGTCACAAAGCACGACCCGATCACCGGTGACGGCCAGACAGTCAGGCGCTGTCTGCAGCAATCGCCCGGCCACCCTCAGCAATTCGCCACGCAGCTTTGCAGCGGCGATCGTCACCGCCGCGCCGGTCATCACCGTGACGCGCGAGGCGAAGGCGCCCATGCCCCGCTCAATGCGATCGGTCTGACCATGGATGACCCGGATGCGGTCGAGACCGGTGCCGAGCCCGTCGGCGCAGATTTGCGCCATCACCGTCTCGATCCCCTGACCGATCGAGGCGGCGCCGGTGATCACCTCGATCGTCCCATCGCCGCCGAGCGTGATGCGCACATCGTCGAACGGGCCGAGCCCGCTTTTCTCAACAAAAAAGCTAAGCCCCAGGCCGACCATCTCGCGCGCTTGCCGACGCCGGCCAACATCGGCGCGCAGCGTTTCCCATTCCACCCGGTTCAGGAACTTGTCGAGAAGGCCCGCATAGTCGCCAGTGTCATAGACGATGTCGGTGCTGAGCGCAGAGAATTCGCGGCGGAACGGCATCGCCGTCTTCGCAATGAAGTTTCGATGGCGGACCACGACCGGATCGAGCCCGAGCCGGTCGGCGATCACGTCGACGAGCCGCTCGCGTACGAAGCTCGCCTCGAAACGTCCGGGCGCGCGATAGGTACCGCACGGCGTCTTATTGGTCAGGCGCACATGGCCGACCGAACGGTACGCGGGAATTACGTAAGGGCCAGGCAGCATTGCGCAGGTAAGATCGATGACGGTGACACCGTGCGTGCGGAGGTAGCCTCCCTGGTCGAACCAGAACTCGTCGTCGAGGCCCAGAATGAAGCCGTGCTCGTCGACCGCCGCGCGCACCCGATGGACCGAGCCTCTCGACTGGTTCGCCGCCACCAGATGCTCGTAACGGTCCTCGATCCACTTGACCGGCCGCCCGAGCCGCAACGCCGCCGCACAGGTCAAAACGTCCTCGGGATAGAGCTCGCCGCGAATGCCAAAGCCCCCGCCGACATGCCCTTCGCGCAGGTGAATCCGGTCGAGCGGCAGCCCGAGCATGGTGGCGAGCGCCTGACGGTTGTAATGCGGCACCTTGGCAGCGCCATACATCCGAAGGATGCCGCTGGCCGCTTCCGGCACGGCGATCGTTCCGCGGGTTTCGAGCGGCACACCGCTGTGCCGGCCGATGGTCAATTCCAGCGCGACCACCGCATGCGCTCCGGCAAAGGCGGCGTCGAGATCGCCGTAGGCTTTGGTGATCACTGCGGCCTCGGTATTGCGTCCTGGCGCGAATCCGCTCGGCGACGCGGCCGGATCAAGGCACGGCGCCAACGGCTCGATCTCCGGTGCGACGAGGTCGGCGATGTCTTCGGCCATGTAGGGGTCGGCGGCGAACACCGCCGCGATCGGCTCGCCGACATAGCGCACGTGCCCATTCGCCAAGACCGGTTGGCGATAAGGCTCTAACCCCGGCACCGGCGTCATGCGAAAGCCGATCGGGGGAATATCGGCGACGTCTTGCGCGGTCCAGACGGCGACCGTGCCGGGATGCGCCAGCGCCTCCGCGATCCGCAGGCCGGTGAGGCGGCCGAACGCGACCGGCGAGCGCAATACCCGCATGTAAAGCATGTCCGGTACCACGACATCGGCTGCGAAACGGCCGCTGCCGGTCAGCAGCGGGCGGTCTTCGAGGCGCTTAACCGAGCGGCCGATGAGGCTCATTTGCGCATTTCAGCGGCTGCGGCAAGCACCGATTTCAGGATGTTCTGATAGCCCGTGCAGCGGCACAAATTCGACGACAACGCCTCACGCAGCTCGGGTTCGGCGATGTCGGGGTCGCGCTCCAGGATGCCGACGGCCAGCATCAAAAATCCGGGGGTGCAGAAGCCGCATTGCAAGCCGTGATGGTCCCAGAACGCCTGCTGCAGCGGGTGCAGCTTATCGCCGATGGCAAGCCCCTCGACCGTGCGCACCTTGGCACCCTCGGCTTGCACCGCGAACATCAGGCAGGAGCGCACCGGCTTGTCGTCGACCAGCACGGTGCAGGCGCCGCAGACGCCGTGCTCACAGCCGAGATGCGTGCCGGTGAGGCCGCAATCCTCGCGCAATGCGTCGGCCAAGCTGCGCCGCGGCACGACGCGGATCATGCGCTCAACACCGTTCACCGTGAACGTGACGTCCTGTTTATCGCTCATTGCGCTTCGCACCCCGCCTCGCATAGTGCAGTATCCGCTGCGGCGTAATCGGCATTTCGAAGATACCGACACCAAACGGTGCCAGCGCATCGGAAACCGCGTTGAGGACCGCCGCCGGCGCGCCGATCGCGCCGCCCTCGCCGACACCCTTGGCACCAGTGACGCTCGCCCCGGTCAGGGTCTCCAGATGATGGATTTCGAGTTCCGGGATTTCCGCCATCGTTGGCACGAGATAGTCGGCAAGCGAGCCGGTGAGTATGTTGCCGCCGTAGTCATAGACCACCTTTTCGTAGAGTGCATTGGCGATGCCCTGGGCGACGCCGCCATGGATCTGTCCCTCGACGATCATCGGGTTGATCAGACGGCCCGCATCTTCGACGACCACGAACCCTTCGATCATGACTTGGCCGGT
>DATNKF010000580.1:0-6008 GCA_035603555.1 Allostellaceae bacterium | reverse complement strand
GGACGTCGCCGACAGCGATGTCACCCCTGAGTACTGCGCGCGGCACAACTGGCTGATCGGCTCGCCGGCGACCGTCGTCGAGAAGATCGAGCGGATGTACGATGAGGTCGGCGGCTTCGGGGCGATTCTCCTGTTCTGCTTCGACTACAGCGAAGACCCCGGTCCCTGGCACCAGTCAATGCGGCTCTTGGCCGAAGAAGTGATTCCCAAAGTCGCCCATCTCACCCCGAAAAATTAATGCTTTAGCGCGTATCCTCGGCGCCATCTGCGCTAAGACGCTGTCTTCGTGATGAACTTCGGGATAGGAAAGGAATGTCTGCCGACGCCGCATCGAAATTCGGATTGCGCCGCCGCCCCGGCACGGTTGCGCGCCGTGCGGGGATGGGGCAAGCTGTCGCAGGTCGAGGCGGTTATGCAGGACACATATGGCGGATCAGGCGAAAATGACGGTGATGGGCAGGCCCGAGGGCACATATAAGGTGGTGCCGATGACCAGGCGAGCCCGCGTAGGGAAGCGTCCGCGACGGTAAGAACAAGAACCGATCGGGTGCTGACCCGCTCGCCAGGAGGAGCCTAGTGAAGCCTACGGACATCAGTAACCCCGACTATTTTCATAAAGTTGTCGATTGCCAATGGGCCTGCCCGGCGCATACGCCGGTGCCGGAATACATCAGGCTGATCGCCGACCGGCGCTACACCGACGCTTATATGGTTAATTGGTATTCAAACATCTTTCCCGGGATTCTCGGGCGCACCTGCGATCGGCCGTGCGAACCGGCCTGCCGGCGCGGCCGGGTCGAAGATGAGCCTGTGGCGATCTGCCGGCTGAAGCGCGTCGCGGCTGACAACAAAGGCGATATCCGCCCCTATCTGCCACAGATCCCGCTCGAGAAAAACGGCAAGCGCATTGCCCTCGTCGGCGCCGGGCCGGCCTCGTTGACCGTCGCCCGCGATCTGATGCCGCTCGGCTATCACTGCGTGCTGTTCGACGGCGACACCAAGGGCGGCGGCATGATGCGCACCCAGATCCCGCGCTTCCGCCTCCCAGAAGTGGTCACCGACGAGGAGGTCGACCTGATCCTCGAGATGGGGGTCGAGACTCGCTTCGGGGAACATGTGCGCAGCCTCAAGTCGCTTTTGACCCACGATTGGGGTGCGGTTTTCGTCGGCTGCGGCGCCCCGCGCGGACGCGATCTCGACATTCCGGGCCGCGAGGCGGCAGCCGAACACATCCATATCGGCATCGACTGGCTGTCCAGCGTCTCGTTCGGGCATATCGACAAGATCGGCCGCCGCGTCGTCGTGCTCGGCGGCGGCAATACGGCGATGGATTGCTGCCGTTCTTCGCGCCGGCTCGGCGGCGAGAAAGTCACTGTCGTCGTGCGCAGCGGCTTCGAGGAGATGAAGGCCTCCGCCTGGGAGAAAGAGGATGCGATGCATGAAGGCATCCCGATCCTCAACTGGCTCGTGCCAAAGGAATTCACCCATGAGTGGGGCCAGCTCACAGGCGTGCTGTTCGAAAAGGTCAAGGCCGAGTACGACGCGCGCGGCCGCCGTAACCTCGTTCCCAGCGGCGAGCCCGACGTCCACATCCCCTGCGACGACGTCTTGATCGCGGTCGGTCAGGAGAACGCCTTCCCGTGGATCGAGCGCGACATCGGCATCGAGTTCGACCGTTGGGGCATGCCGAAGGTCGATCCGAAAACGATGCAATCGACGCTGCCGAATGTCTTCTTCGGCGGCGACGCCGCCTTCGGGCCGAAGAACATCATCTGGGCGGTTGCCCACGGCCACGATGCCGCGATCTCGATCGACAAGCTGTGCCATGGCGAGGATGTCCGCGAGCGGCCGCCGCCCGGCGTGACCCTGGTCAGCCAGAAGATGGGCATCCACGAGTGGAGCTACGACAACGACATTTCCAACGACCTACGGTACAAGGTGCCGCTGAGGGACACCGCGGTCGCGCTCAACGACATCAAGGTCGAAGTCGAGCTCGGCTTCGACGACAAGCTCGGCTATCTCGAGGCCCAGCGTTGCCTCAATTGTGACGTGCAGACCGTGTTCACGGGCTCGCTATGCATCGAGTGCGATGCCTGCGTCGACATCTGCCCGATGGATTGCATCACGTTCACCGAAAACGGCACCGAGGAGGACCTGCGCACGCGGCTGATGGCCCCTGCCCTTAACCTCGAGCAGGACCTCTACATCGGCGATTCGCTGAAGACCGGGCGCATCATGGTCAAGGACGAGGATGTCTGCCTGCACTGTGGGCTTTGCGCCGAGCGCTGCCCGACGGGCGCATGGGACATGCGGAAATTCCTTCTCGACATGACAATGGCTGGGCCGGCATGCCGCAGCCGATGACCGTTTTTCACGAGCTCTGAGCCGATGGCATTTCAATCCAATCTCGAAGTTGCCGCGATCCAAAGGGTCAACGACTTCGTCGTCAAATTCGCCAACGTCAACGGATCGGGCTCCGCAAGCGCCAACGCACTGTTCGCCAAGTCGATCCTGCGGATGGGGATCCCTGCAAGTTCGCGCAATATCTTTCCGTCGAACATCCAGGGACTGCCGACCTGGTACGAGGTCCGGATCAGCAAGAGCGGCCATCTCGGGCGCCGTGGCGGCGTCGACATGATGGTGGCGATGAACCCGGAGACTTGGGACGAGGATCTCGCCGAAATCGAGCCCGGCGGCTACCTCTTCTATGATTCGACGAAGCCGCTGCCGCCATCGAAGTTCCGCGACGACATCAACGTCATCGGTGCCCCGCTGACGGCGATCTGCAATAGCGAATATACCGACGCCCGGCAGCGCCAGTTGTTCAAGAACATCATCTACCTCGGCGCGCTGTCGGCGCTGTTGAACATCGACGTCGCGGCGATCGAAAAGCTGATCGGCGAGCAGTTCCGCGGCAAGGACACCTTGATCAAACCGAATTTGCACGCGCTGCATCTCGGGCGCGGCTGGGCGCTAGCTGAGCACGACTGCCCGATCGGGTTGCGTCTCGAGCGCGCCGACAAGGTCGGCGACCGTATCTTTATGAACGGCAACGACGCCGCTGCTCTCGGTTGCGTTTTTGGCGGGGCGACCGTCGCCGCCTGGTACCCGATCACCCCCTCGTCCTCGCTTGCCGAGGCCTTTGCCGCACATTGCAACCGCTATCGCCGCGATCCCGACACCAAGAAGAAGCGCTACGCGATCATTCAGGCCGAGGACGAGCTCGCCTCGATCGGCATCGTTATCGGCGCCGCCTGGAACGGTGCGCGCGCCTTCACCGCGACCGCGGGTCCGGGCATCTCGCTGATGCAGGAATTCATCGGGCTTGCCTATTTCGCCGAGATCCCGGCGGTCATCTTCGACGTCCAGCGCGGCAGCCCGTCGACCGGCATGCCGACGCGCACCCAGCAGGCCGATATCCTCAGCTGCGCCTACGCGTCACACGGCGACACCAAGCACGTGCTGCTGTTTCCCGAGGACCCGCGCGAGAGCTTTACCTTTGCCGCCGAAGCGCTCGATCTCGCCGACCGGCTGCAGACCCCGGTCTTCGTCATGCTCGATCTTGACATCGGCATGAACGACTGGCTGGTCGAGCCCCTCGAATGGGACGAAAGCCGCCGCTACGACCGCGGCAAGGTCATGACCGCGGAGGAGCTCGGAGCTGGCATAGAGTTCGGCCGCTATCTCGACGTCGACGGCGACGGCATCCCGTTTCGTACCCTTCCGGGGACCCACCCCACGCGCGGCGCCTTCTTTACGCGTGGCACCAGCAAGGACCGTTACGCCCGCTATTCCGAAGAGGGCCCGGACTATGTCGACAACATGCAGCGCCTGCTGCATAAATTCGAGACCGCTAAACGGCTGGTGCCGCGGCCCGTCAAGCGCGCGGCGCGCGAGCCGACCGCTTTTGGTGCACTGTATTTCGGCTCGACCGCCGCGGCGATGTCGGAGGCGCTCGAGGCGCTCGAAAACCGCGGCATCCATATCGACACGATGCGCATCCGCGCCTTCCCGTTCCACGACGACATCCTCGATTTTGTCACCGGCCACGAGAAGATTTTCGTGGTCGAGCAGAACCGCGACGCGCAGCTGCGCACCCTGCTGATGAACGAGGGGGACCTCGACCCGGCACGGCTCGTCCCGATCCTCCATTACGACGGCACGCCGATCACCGCGCGCTTCATCGTCAAGGCGATCGCCGACATGCTCGCCGTCGTCACCCTAGCCCCGCTCAAAAAGGCGCTGCCGTGATCGAGAATTTATGAGGTCCCGATGACCTATATCGCCAAGCCCCGGCTGCATCACCCGAAGCTCCCGACCAATGCGCTCGGCTATACGCGGCGCGATTACGAGGGCGCGGTGTCGACCCTGTGCGCCGGCTGCGGCCACGATTCGATCAGTGCCGCGATCATCCAGGCCTGCTTCGAGCTAAGCCTGGAACCACATCGCATCGCCAAGCTCTCCGGCATCGGCTGCTCGTCGAAGACACCGACCTATTTTCTCGGTAAGTCGCACGGCTTCAACAGCGTGCACGGCCGCATGCCGTCGGTCTTGACCGGCGCCAACCTCGCCAATCGCGAGCTGATCTATCTCGGTATTTCCGGCGACGGCGACTCGGCCTCGATCGGGCTCGGCCAATTCGCGCACTGCATCCGCCGCGCGGTCAACATGGTCTATATCGTCGAGAACAACGGCGTCTACGGCCTGACCAAGGGGCAGTTCTCGGCCACCGCCGATAAGGGTTCAAAGGCCCGGCGCGGTGCCGTCAACACCGACTCGCCGATCGACCTCGTCGCGCTGGCCTTGCAGCTCGGCGCCTCGTTCGTCGCGCGCAGCTTCTCCGGCGACAAGGCGCAGCTGGTGCCGCTGATCAAGGGTGCCATCGAGCACAGGGGAGCCGCCTTCATTGACGTTGTCTCGCCCTGTGTGGCCTTCAACAACAACCCGGAATCGACCAAGAGCTTCGACTATGTCCGGGCTCACAACGAGGCGGTCAACCGGCTCGATGTCATAATCGGCCGCGACGAGATCACCGCCGATTACGCGCCGGGCACGGTCGAGACCGTCATCCAGCACGACGGCTCGGCATTGCGGCTGAGAAAGCTCGCTCTTGATTACGATCCCTATGACCGGATCTCGGCGCTGACCTATCTGCAGCAGCGCCACGCGGCGGGCGAGGTCGTCACCGGATTGTTGTTTGTCGAGCCCGATTCCGGCGACATGCACGAATTCCTCGACACCGTCGAGACCCCGCTCAACCGCCTCGGCGAGGCCGAGCTCTGCCCCGGTCCCGAAATCCTCGCCCGCTTCAACGCCGCCCACCGCTAGCCTCCTCACCCGCAAATCAGGCCGGAATTTTGACGCCTAGTTTCCCTGCTCTCAGGGAGAATACGGGAAAAAACTCGCATCGAGGCCGATTTCATCACCAAAATACACTCCTTATCAAACACTTAAGATTCACGGAGTGACGCTCGCCTGACGCCGTAGCAGGGAAATTTTGACAATTTCTTGATGCTGCAATCTGGAGGGCGCGGCGCCACTCTTGCCAATGAGATACTTTGCTATTCTGGCAATATGATGGCGAGCTGCGACCGCCCGGCTCACGGCTTCGCCTTTTTTTCGAGCTCCGAGACCAGCGCGCGCAGCTGCGCGTTGCCGGGGTCGAGGGTGAGCAGCTCGCGGGCGTGCCCGAGCGCCGCGGCAACGTTCCCCTGGTCGCGTGCGATCGAGACGAGCGCCATCAGGACGTCGCGGTCCGCCGGATGTTGCTGGTGTGCTTGTTCCAGGATTGCCGACGCCTCTCGCGCCGCACCGCTCGAATTCAGCGCCACGGCATAGACATAAGCGTAGCGCGCATTGTCGGGCACCAGCTCGTGCGCTCGGCGCAACAGATCCAACGCCTCGGGATAATCGCGTTTACGCACCAGGTAGAGACCGAGCGCATAGCGCACATCGGCATTGTCGGGCTCGATTGCCATCGCCTTCTTCAGTAGTATCGCCCCCTCCTC
>DATNKF010000579.1:0-2140 GCA_035603555.1 Allostellaceae bacterium | reverse complement strand
CCAGGACTATATCCGCACCGCGCAGGCGAAGGGGCTCAGCAACGAGCAGGTGCTGATCGGGCACGCGCTGAAGAACGCCGCGGTGCCGATCGCGACGATCATCGGCATCGGCGTCGCCTCGCTGATCTCTGGCGTCGTGGTCACCGAGACAGTGTTCGCGATCCCGGGTCTCGGGAGACTGACCGTCGATGCGATCCTGCGCCGCGATTATCCGATCATCCAGGGGATTATCCTCGTCTTTTCCGCCGCCTACGTGCTGGTCAACCTGCTCGTCGACCTCAGCTACACCTTTCTCGACCCGCGCATTCGCTACTAAGGCCGGGCACCGCAATGACCGTCGCGCCCACCGATCTCACCGTTCTCGCCGCTCCGTTAGTGCGCAAACGCGGCGTTCGGGACACCATCCGCCGCCACCCGACGATCGTCATCGGCGCGACACTGCTTGGTCTCGTGGCGTTGATGGCGATCTTTGCCCCTTATCTCGGCACGGTCGACCCGCAGGCATTGTCGCCGATCCGCCGGCTGCGCTGGCCCTCGGCGCAATATTGGTTCGGCACCGACATGCTCGGGCGCGACATTTACAGCCGCACGCTCTACGGCGCGCGGATATCGCTGACAGTCGGAATCAGCGTCGCGCTGCTGGCGAGCGGGGTCGGGCTGGCGATCGGTCTGGTGACCGGCTTCAGCCGTTGGACCGACGCGATCGTGATGCGGATCATGGACGGGCTGATGTCGATCCCGGCGATCCTGATCGCGATCGCGCTGATGGCGCTGACCCGCGCGAGCGTCGAGAACGTCATCTTCGCGATCACCGTCGCCGACGTGCCGCGGGTCACCCGCCTCGTCCGCGGCGTCGTGTTGACTTTGCGCGAGCTGCC
The DNA here is from genome assembly GCA_035603555.1 of Allostellaceae bacterium. GTDB lineage: Bacteria > Pseudomonadota > Alphaproteobacteria > ATCC43930 > CGMCC-115725 > AP-15. The sequence continues at coordinate 1,262 of DATNKF010000579.1, read as the reverse complement.
CTTTGTCGAGGCCGCCCATGCCAGCGGCACCGGATTTTTCCGCATCCTGTGGCGACACATCTTGCCCAACACACTGCCGCCGCTCCTGGTGCAAGGCACCTTCGTTGCCGCCTCGGCGATGATCGTCGAGGCGATCTTGTCCTTTCTCGGCGCCGGCACCCCGCCCAACATCCCGAGCTGGGGCAACATCATGGCCGAGGGCCGCAGCCTCTTTCAGGTCGCCTACTACATCGTCCTGATCCCCGGGGCGTTCCTGTCGGTTACCGTCCTCGCCATCAACCTGCTCGGCGACGGGCTGCGCGATGCGCTCGACCCGCGCCTCGCGCGGCGCATGTAGCGCATGCCCCAGACCCTCGCGGCCTACACCCCCCTAGCCCCGAAGGCTTCCGCCGCAACAGTCGAGCCGATCCTCGATATCGCCGAGCTGCGGACCTGGTTCTTCACCCGTGACGGAGTGCTGCGCGCGGTAGACGGTGTCTCTTTCCACGTCATCCCCGGCGAGACCCTGGCGATCGTCGGCGAGAGCGGCTGCGGCAAGAGCGTCACGGCGCTGTCGATCTTGCGTCTGATCCCGTCGCCGCCCGGACGCATCGTCTCCGGCGCGATCCAGTTTGCCGGGCGCGACCTGCTCGGCCTCAGCGAAGCCGAGATGCGCCAGGTCCGCGGCAACGAGATCTCGATGATCTTTCAGGAGCCGATGACCTCGCTGAACCCGGTATTGACGATCGGCCGGCAGATCGCCGAGACCCTGACCCTGCACCAAGGGCTCGGCCACAGAGCGGCGCTCGCCAAGGCCGCCGACATGCTGCGCCTCGTGCACATCCCCGAGGCCGACCGCCGCATTGGCGAATACCCGCACCAGCTGTCGGGCGGTATGCGGCAGCGCGTCATGATCGCAATGGCGCTTGCGTGCAATCCGAAATTGCTGATCGCCGACGAGCCGACGACCGCGCTCGATGTGACGATCCAGGCGCAGATCCTCGATCTGATGCGCGAGCTGAAGCAGAAGATCGACGCCGCGATCGTGCTGATCACCCATGACCTCGGCGTCGTCGCCGAGATGGCGCAGCGGGTCGTCGTGATGTATGCCGGCCGCAAGGCTGAGGAGGCGCCGGTCGGGACTCTGTTCCGCCGGCCGCTCCACCCCTATACGCGGGGGCTGCTCGCCTCGGTGCCAAAGCTCGGCGCCAGCCTCGGGCAAGAGCGGCTGCCGCGCCTCTCCGAGATCCCCGGCACGGTACCCTCGCTGAGAGAAGAGATCC
>DATNKF010000578.1:0-4043 GCA_035603555.1 Allostellaceae bacterium | reverse complement strand
ATCTACGGCATGTTTTCGATGCCGCAGCGGCGATTTTCGGGAGTCGGAACGGATTTTTCCCTGATGGCAGCGGAAAATTCAGACGACGCGTTCCCGACGCAGCGCGGCGATCTCGGCCTCGTCGTAGCCGAGGCTGCGGAGGATCTCGTCGGTGTGCTCGCCGAGCAGCGGCGCCGGGCGGCGGTAGGTGCCGGGGGTGTCGGAGAGCTCGATCGGGGTCGGCGCCAGCGGCAGGGACCCGGCGAGCCCGGGGTAGGTGACCTCTTCGAGGAGGCCGGCGGCGCGGATGTGCGGGTCGTCGAGCGCCTGCTGCGGCGAATAGACCTGGCCCGCGACGATGCTGGCCTCTTCGAGCGCCGCCAATGCCGCGGCGCAGCTCCGCGCAGCGCACCACTGGCTCATCCGCGCCGAGACGATCTCCCCATGGTCTCCGCGCGACTGGTCGTCGCGGAAGCGCGGGTCGGCGAGCCAGTGGTCCTCGCCGATCATTCGCGCCCAGCGCCGGAACATCTGGGGGCCGATCACGGTCGCGACGATCCAGCCGTCGGTGCAGGCAAAGATGTCGGCGGGTGCCGAGTTGAAGCCGCGGTTGCCGGTCGCGGTGCGGTTGACCCCGGTCATCGCCTGCTCGATCAGGCTCGCATTGGCGAAGGCGATCGCGGTGCGCAGCAAGGCACCCTCGACCTTCTGGCCGCGGCCGGTCTTGCCGCGCTCGATCAAGGCCGCCAGCGTGCCGAACGCCGACAAGCACGCCGTGCCGAAATCGACCCAGGGCAATTTGAGCGCGATCGGCTGCTCCGGCGTGCCGGAGAGATAGGCGGCCCCGCTCATCGCCTGGCCGATGCCGTCGAAGCCGTGCTTGTGGCTCTGCGGCCCGCCGGCGCCAAAGCCTGTGACCGTCGTCAGGATGATGTCGGGCTTGACGAGCCTGAGGCTCTCGAGGTCGAGGGCGAGTGCCTTCAACACCTGCGGCGGCAAATTGGCGACAACGACATCGGCGGTGGCGACGAGCTTCTTGACGATCTCGCGGCCCTTCGGGGCGGCCGGGTCGAGGGTCATGCCGAGCTTGTTGCGGTTCATCGCCAGGTACATCGCACCACCGCCTTCCGCCCCGGCGCCGACCGGGATGAAGGGGCGGTCCTCGCCGCCGCCCAGCCGCTCGATGCGGATCACCTCGGCGCCGAAATCGGCCAGCAGTGCCGCACAGAACGGCCCTGCGATGTAGCGCCCGAAATCGAGGACGCGAATGCCTTCGAGCACACCGGGCACGTTCACCTCCCGCTCCCCTTCCACCGATCCCTCCTCGCATCCTAGCAGCGGCCGGCCTAACATGGCGACCCGCACTCGGGAGGGGGTGGCGATGCCGGATATCGGGCTATTCGAGGCGATCTATTCGGCGCGATCGATCCGCCGCCTTAAACCGGACCCCGTGCCAGAGGAGCTGATCACCAAGATCCTTGACGCGGCGATCCGGGCGCCGTCCGGCGGCAATGCGCAGAGCTGGGCGTTTGTCGTTGTCCGCGACCCCGACCAGCGGCAAAAGCTCGGCGCCATCTATCGCAAGGCCTCCGACATCGCCGAGGCGGTCTATGCGGCGCGCGGCCGCCCCGCTCACCTGACCGAGGGGCAATTCGCCCGCATGATGGCCGCCGGTGCCCATCTCTGGGAGCATATGGGCGAGGCGCCGGTGCTCCTCCTCCCCTGCGCCCGGCGCCCGGCATTGCCGCCGCGCCAGGCGCTGCCGCCCGAGATCGCCGGCCGCTGGGAGGACGAGGTCGCCTATGCCGACCGCATCCGCGGCGCCAGCATCTATCCGGCGGTCCAGAACATCATCCTTGCCTGCCGCGCGTTCGGCCTCGGCACGGTGATCACCACCAACCACATCCGCTGCGAGGGCGAGGTCAAGGCGCTGCTCGGCATCCCCGAGGATGTCTCGACCTTTGCCTTGATGCCAATCGGCTGGCCGCTCGACAAGTTCGGGCCGCTGACCCGCCGCCCGCTCGCCGAGGTCGCCCACGCCGACAGCTGGGGTGCGGCCTGGCCCGGCTGAATGCTTATGCGGCGAGTTCGAGGATTTCGCGGACCTGCGCGGGGCCCGGGATAGGCCGGGGGTTGCGCGGAACCCAAGGCGTGTCCATCGCGCCCTCCGCGATGCGTTCGAAGCTCTCCGGCCTGATCTCGACCGCGCCGAGGCTGCGCGGCATGCCGAGACCGGCGATGAAGGCGTCGAGCACGTCGCCGGCGTCCTCGCCGGCGTGACCCATCGCGGCGGCGACCAGCGCCTGGCGCTCAGCGTTGGCCGGCTTGTTCCAGCGCATCACCGCCGGCAGCATGATGCAGGAGGTATGGCCATGCGGGACGTCGAACATGGCGCCCAGCACATAGCCGATGCCGTGGCTGGCACCCATCGGGACACCGCCTGCGAGCGGCCCCATCGACAGCCATGAGCCGATCTGGCAATCGAGGCGAGCTTCGAGATCCGCCGGATCGGCTTTGACCCGCGGCAGGCCGCGGCACAGCAGTGCCAGCCCATGCAGCGCCTGCGCATCGGCGAAGGGGTTGGCCTCCCCGGAACAAATGCCCTCGACGCAATGATCGACCGCGCGGATGCCGGTCGAGAGCCACAGCCACTCGGGCGTGTGCACGGTGACGGTAGGATCCAGGACTACCGCTCGCGGAATGATCTGCGGATGGCAGAACAGTTCCTTGACGCGCCGCCCTTCGTCGGTGACGCCGGCAATGGCGCTGAATTCACCGGCAGAAAGCGTCGTCGGCACCGTGATCTGGCGGACCGAGGGCGGAGTGCAGGGCGGGGGCCCGAGGGCGCCGTCCGGCGCCTTGACCGGGCGGTAGTCGTCGAGCGCCTCGGGGGTGCGGATGTCGTTTGCCAGGCAGAGCTGCACCGCCTTGGCGCCATCGGTGACCGAGCCGCCGCCGATGGTGACGATCAGGTCGGCTCTGGCCTCGCGCGCTGCCTCGGCGGCCTCGATTACGGCTCGCCGCGGGGTGTGCGGCTGCATCCGGTCGAAGAGGCCGGCAAAGCGGTTGCCGAGCGCCCGGCATACCTTCGCGACCTCGTCGGTCTGGCGGTTGAGGGTGCCGCTCACCATCAGGAAGACATGCTCAGCATCGAGCCGGCGGGCCTCCTCGGCAACCGCTTCGGCGGCGGGCTTGCCGAACACCACTGCCTCCATTTCGCCAAAGACGATACGTCCGGTGTGCGGCATGGCGTCCTCCTCCTTGCTCAGAAGAAGGCGAGGGTGCGGATTTCGATGCTCTCGCGCGGCCGTGCATTGGGCGGCGTGGTCGGGTCCTCGAAGGCGGTGTGGGCGGTCCAGCGGGCGCGGCCCTCTTTCTGCGAGTCATACACCTTGAAGACCAATGCCTCGTCGGGCCGCATCCGCGGAAACCAATACCAACGATGTGCCGGGTTGTAGGTGATGGCATAGGTCTGGCCTATGCGGTCGGGATAGCGGCGCTCGGTCACCACCAGGTTTTCGGGCGAGATGCTCTGCGCGTCGGCGATCGCTAAGGGCCAACTCTCGACCGGGCTGTGGATGGACCGCCACACCTGGATGATCGCAAACCGGCGGCCGAGCAACTCGTCGGCCTCGTTTGGCAGAAAGGCGCGCACCCGCTGCGGCCCCGACCATTCGGTATAGTCGTTGTGCACACGGCGCACGACCTCGCGGATCTTGCGGGTCTCGCGCAGCTCGTCGTCGGCCGTGCGCAGGGTGTGGTCGAACACCGCGACGCGGGAGGCGCCGCTCTCCGCCTTCACCAGCGCTTCCATCTCCGGGTAGTAGACCCGGCGCACCTCCTCCTCGTCGAAGAAATCGACGACCCTGGTATCGTGGCGGACAAAGCGAAACCCGTTGCGTTCGAGCGCGAAACGGTCGGTCTCGAGCCGGCCGTTGCGCATCACCACGCGGTGGGGGTCCGGTTTGCCGCCACCCACCCGCTGGTCGCTGCCGCCGGGGGCGCCGACCAGGGAGACCGGCATAATTTCGGTGTCGACGAAATAGGTGAGGGTCGCCTCGATC
>DATNKF010000577.1:0-10493 GCA_035603555.1 Allostellaceae bacterium | reverse complement strand
CGAACAAGGCTGCCGGCGAGCTGATCATCGACAGCGGGCCCCGGTGGAACATGTAATATTCGAGACCGGCCTTCAGCTTGCGCACATTGCTCAGCATTACGTCATTGACGGTAATCGGCAATTTGCAGCGCAGCTTGATCGCGGCCGAGTAATGGTCCTGTAGGCTCTGCCCGACACCCGGTAGGTGGTGCACGAAGGGAATGCCGAATTCCGCAAGATGCTGCTGCGGCCCGATGCCTGACAACATCAGCAATTGCGGCGAGTTGACGGCACCGCCGCAAAGGATGACCTCCCGCACCGCATGGGCGATGCAGAGCCGGCCGTCTCGGCGAAAGCTCGCGCCGATGGCGCGGCGGCCCTCGCACAGGATCTTCTCGGTCAAAGCTCCAGTGACGACCCGGAGATTGGGGCGCTGCATCGCCGGGCGCAGATACCCGACGGCCGTCGAGCAGCGCTTGCCGTTGCGCGTCGTCGTCTGGTGATAGCCGACCCCGTCCTGGCTCGCACCGTTGAAATCGTCGTTGCGGGGAAAGCCGAGCTGGGTTGCGGCCGCGATGAAGGCCTCGCAGATCGGGTGCTGTGCGACATCCGACACGCAGAGCGGGCCGCCGGCGCCGTGGAACGCGTCAGCCCCGCGCATCTGGTGCTCGGAGCGCCTGAAATAGGGCAGCACATCCTCGAACGACCAGCCGGTATTGCCGAGCTGGCGCCAATGGTCGAAATCCTCGGCCTGGCCGCGGATATAGACCATGCCGTTGATCGACGACGACCCGCCCAGCACCTTGCCCCTAGGCCAAAAGACCCGGCGGTCGGCGGCACCCGGATCGGGCTCGGTCTCGTAGCACCAGTTGACGCTGGGATCGGCGAAGGTCTTGCCGAAGCCCAACGGTATGTGAATCCAGCGGTTCTTGTCCTCGCCGCCTGCCTCGAGCAGGAGGACCCTGGTCGCCGGGTCTTCGCTGAGCCGCGCCGCTACGGCACAGCCGGCGGACCCAGCGCCGACCACGACAAAATCGGCCTCGATCCGTTCCGGAAGATCCTGTTGCGCCGCCATCTCGTAACCCTCCCCGGCCGCCGTGATCGCTACATTAGAACCTCATGACCGGCCATGATAGGCTGAGGCAGCGATGGCACGGGAGAGGGACATGAGCGATACGGAAATCGGCGCGCTGCGTCAAAAGCTGGCCAGCCGGCCGCGTTCGGACGACTACCGGCAACGCCGCAAAGACATGGATGCGGGCTTCTCGCAATATGGCATTGCGCGGGACGTCACCGTCGAGCCGGTGAGCGCCAACGGGGTGCGGGCGGAATGGACCTCGACGCCGCGGGACGACCGCGACGCTGCGCTCCTCTACGTGCATGGCGGCGGCTATGTCATCGGCTCGCTCGACAGCCACCGGCATCTGGTCAGTGAAGCCGGCCGGGCCGCGAAAGCCTGGGCCTTGGCGCTCGATTACCGGTTGGCGCCCGAGCACCCGTTTCCAGCCGCAGTCGACGATGCCGTCTCAGGCTACCGCTATCTGCTGTCGAGAGGGATCCGGCCCGGGCGTATCGCGATCGCCGGGGACAGCGCCGGCGGCGGTCTCGTTGTCGCCGCGATGCTGGCGATCCGCGACGCCGGGCTGGCGCAGCCGGCCTGCGGCTGGTGCATCTCGCCGTGGGTCGACATGGAAGGAATCGGCGAGACGATGTCGACCAAGGAGGCCGCCGATCCGACGGTGCAGAAGGCCGGCCTCCTCGATATGGCGGGGCTCTATCTCGGCGGCGCTAACCCGCGCTCGCCGTTGGCGGCACCGATCTACGCCGATCTCACTGGGCTCGCTCCGCTATTGATCCAAGTCGGTGCAGCGGAAACCCTGCTCGACGACGCGATCCGGCTGGCCAAGGTCGCAGGTGCGGCCGATGTCCGCGTCGATCTGCAGATCTGGCCGGAGATGGTCCATGTCTGGCACCTCTTTCATCCCGAGCTCAAGGCCGGCCGCACGGCGATCGAGGAGGGTGGCGCATTTGTCCGCGCCATGATCTCCGGCTGAATAAAGGTGGCGGGAGACGCGCCGCGCTCCCGCCACCTCGGCCGGGTGTCTGCTACACAATGCGAGTTCCGCGACTTAAGACTGCGGATCATCGATAGAAACGTCACTGGCCTCCCCGATTGAGACGCCGCGGTCCACCGTCGGTGTGGGGCTTATCGAAGTGTCGTGGGTATCCCCGCCGTTGAACCGTGCCGAGAAGGCCGCGGCCTCGAGAGCGAGCTTGAAGCTGACATCAATCAAAAGGTCGTTGCCGTCTTCGGAGTACTTGAACCTGGAGGGCTCGAACTGATGCTCGTCGAGCCAAACGCGCATCGCGGTCATCCGTTCGGCAAAATCGACCGCGCGCACTCGTATCGTAATGGTGCGCATTGCTAGTCCCCTGATTCCGCAAACCCGAGATGGGTTTTTAGCAGCGATCGATCAAGAGTGCTAATAACGTATTCAGGGGCTGCCGAGAAACGCGGCGAGCAACGCCCGCGCGGCGGCGGTCGGCGTGCGCGTGCCGGCGATGACCTCCTGTTCGGCGGCGGCGAGATGCCGGGCGACGGTAGGGGCGGCGCGGAAATGGTCGAGGAGGCTGTCGCCGATCTCTGACCAGAGTGCGGCGCGGGCCTGCTCGGCGCGGCGCCGCGACCAGGTGCCGGTCCGTTCGAGTGCCGCGCGGAAGCATGCGATATCGTCCCAGACCTCGCGGATGCCGTGGCCCTCTAATGCCGAGACGGCGCGCACCGGCACCTGCCATTCGGGCAGCGAGGGCCGGATCAGCCGCAACGCGTTCGCATAATCGGCAGCCGAGCGCTGCGCTGCCGCAGCGAGCTCGCCGTCGGCCTTGTTGACGAGGACGAGATCGGCAAGCTCCACAACGCCGCGCTTGATCCCCTGCAGCTCGTCGCCGGCCGCCGGCGGCAGGATCAATACGAACACATCGACGATCTCTGCGGCCGCCGTTTCGGCCTGACCGACGCCGACCGTCTCGACCAACACCGCATCGAACCCGGCCGCCTCGCACAGCAGGATCGCCTCGCGGGTGCGGCGCGCCACACCGCCCGTCCTGATCCCGGCCGAGGAGGGCCGGATGAAGGCCTCGGGCGCCCGGCCCAGCTCGGTCATGCGGGTCTTGTCGCCGAGGATCGCCCCGCCGCCGCGCTTCGAGGCGGGGTCGACGGCGAGCACCGCGATATGCCGGCCGAGTGCCACGCCATCGAGGCCGAAGCGCTCGATGAAGGTCGATTTGCCGGCGCCCGGCGGGCCGGAAATGCCGATGCGGATCGCACCCCCGGTGCGCGGGAGGAGCACTTCGACCAACCGCTCGGCCTCCTCGCGATGATCGGGGCGGGTCGATTCGACGAGGGTGATGGCGCGGGCGAGCGCTCGCCGATCACCGCGCCTCAAGGCTGCGATCAGCGCATCCGAGGTCACGCCACCGTCAGTCCGCAGCGAGTGCTGCTTCGCGTTGCGCCGCCTCCTGCTGGCGGGCCCACATCGCGGCGTAAACGCCGCGACGGAGCAGCAGATCCCGATGGTGGCCACGCTCGACAATACGTCCGCCGTCGAGCACGAGGATCTCGTCGGCATCGACGATCGTCGACAGCCGGTGCGCGATGACGAGGGTCGTGCGGTCGGCGGAGATCTCGGCGAGGCTCGCCTGGATCTCGCGCTCGGTCTTGGTGTCGAGGGCCGAGGTCGCCTCGTCGAAGACGAGGATTTTCGGCGCCTTGAGGATCACCCTGGCGATCGCCACCCGCTGCTTCTCACCGCCAGACAATTTGAGGCCGCGCTCGCCGACCATCGTCTGGTAGCCGTCCGGCAATCCCGCGATGAAGTCGTGGATATGGGCGTGGCGTGCGGCATCTTCGATCTCGGCGCGCGGCGCTCCCGGACGGCCATAGGCGATGTTGTAGTAGATCGTATCGTTGAACAGCACGGTGTCCTGCGGCACGACGCCGATCGCCCGCCTCAGGCTCTCCTGCGTGACATCGCAAATGTCCTGACCGTCGATCTCGATGGCACCGGCATCGACTTCGTAAAAGCGGAAGAGCAGGCGCGCAATCGTCGATTTCCCGGCACCGCTCGGGCCGACGATCGCGATCTTAGCACCTGGGGATACGCGGAAATCGACATCGGATAGGATCGGACGCCTCGCGTCGTAGCGGAAAAAGACCCGATGAAAGGCGACCGTACCGCGGCCGACGACCAATGCCGGCGCTCCCGGCCGATCCTCGATCTCGGGCTTGACCGCCAAGAGCGCCATCATCTGCTCGAGATCGGTCAACGACTGCTTGATGTTGCGATAAACCATGCCGAGGAAGTTGAGCGGGGTATAGAGCTGAATCAGATAGGCGTTGACCAGCACGAAGTCTCCGACGGTCATTTCGGCCGCTGCGACCCCCCGCCCCGCAAGAGACATGATCGCCACCAGACCGGTCGCGATGATCCCGCCCTGCCCCAGATTAAGCCAAGTCAGGGTGGTCTCGCTCTTGACCGCGGCGCGCTCATAGGCCTGGAGTGCGGCGTCATAGCGCCGCGCCTCGTGCTCTTCGTTGGCGAAATACTTGACGGTCTCGAAGTTCAGCATGCCATCGACCGCCTTGGTGTTGGCCTCGCTGTTGCGCTCGTTCATCTCGCGCCGAAAGCGCACCCGCCAGTCGGTGACCGAAAACGTAAAGGTGATGTAGAGGACGATCGTCGCCAGGGTGACAGCAGCAAAGGTCCAATCGAAGAGCCCCCACAGGATCCCGCAGACCAGCAGGATCTCGAACACCGTCGGCACGACGTTGAACAGCATGAACGACAGCAGGAAATCGATCCCCGCGGTGCCGCGCTCGATCGCCCGCGACAACCCGCCGGTGCGGCGCTCGAGATGAAAGCGCAGCGACAAGGCATGGACATGGCGGAACGCCGTCAGCGCCAGCCGGCGCACGGCGCGCTGGCCGACCTTGGCGAAGACGGCGTTGCGCAGCTCGTTGAAGCCTTGCGACATCACCCGGGCGAGCCCGTAGGCGATGATCAGGGCGACCGGCACGGCGACTACGGCTCTGCCGGGTGTCAGAGCGTCGACCGCCTGCTTATAAAGCCAGGGCACGTAGATGTTGACGAGCTTGCCGGCGAGCAGAAAGACCACCGCCAGCACGACACGTGTCCGCAGCTCGACCGAATCGCGCGGCCACAAATAGGGTGCCAGCGATTTCAGCGCGCGCAGCTCGTCCTTGAGACGGCCTTTTGAGCGCGGCGGCGGTCCCAGACTTGTCGAACGAAGAAGCGGGCTCATCATGCCGGGCCACATCCGCGACTTAGCGGTCCGCTTTCGGCTGGCCGGGCCACAGCGAGGCGCAGTAGCTTGCGGGCCAGCAGAAGTGCCGCGGCGACCAGGACTGCTCCCCACAAAAACGCGGCATTGCGGCCGAATTCGGCAAAGCAGAACCCGGCCGCGAACGGGCCGAGGACGCGGGAGAGGCTGGCGACCGACTGCGACACCCCCATCACCTCGCCCTGTTCCGCGCCACCGGCTCGGCGCGAGATCAGGCTGTTGAGCGAGGGCTGCGTCAGCCCCATGCCGAGCGCCAAAGCGGTCACTGCAGCGACCAGTGCAGCCAAATTGTACGCGAGGGTCATGACCAGGAGGCCGAGGCCGATCAACGTCAATCCGCCGAGCAGCAGGCGCTCTTCGCCGAAACGGCGCGCGAGATGGCCGATCAGCCCCCCCTGCAGGACCGCCGAGAGCACGCCGACATAGGCGAAAACATAGCCGACCTGGCGGGGGCCCCAGCCGAATTGGCCGATCGCCCACAGCGCGAAAGTGCTCTCCATCCCGGCGAAGGCCAGGATCACCAAGAAAAAGATCAGGATCAGGCGCGATAGGATCGGGCGGCTCAGCACATCCATCACCGCGCCGACGCGGCTGCGCCCCGCGGCCCGGTCGCCCAGGTTGGCCGGCAGGCTCTCGGGCAACAGCAGCAGAACGCCGCAGAGGGCGAGCACCGAGAGACCGGCGGCGACCCAGGCAGGGGTCACGGTATCGGCCGTCGCCGGGTCATTCCCGGCGATCAGCCCGCCGAGTGCCGGCCCGATGATGAAGCCCAGTCCGAAGGCGGCGCCGATCAGCCCCATGCCGCGGGCCCGCTCCTCAGGCCCCGTGACATCGGCGATATAGGCCTGGGCCGCGGCGATGTTGCCGGCGCAGGCGCCGGCAAAGCCGCGCGCCGCAAACAGCATCCACAGCGCGGTCGCCCCGCCGAGCCACAAATACGCGAGCGCCGACGCCGTCAGGCTGACGAGCAATACCGGACGCCGTCCGACACGATCGCTGAGCCTGCCCCACAGCGGCGCGGTCACCAGCTGCGCCAGCGAATAGATTGCGAGCAGTGCTGTCACCTCCTGCGGCGAGGCGGCGAAGCGCACCGCATAAAACGGCAGCAGCGGGATGACGAGACCGAACCCGACAAGGTCGACAAAGACGATGAGAAACAGGGTCGGCACCGCCCTGGTATCGCCTACCCCTCGCAGCGGGGCAAGGCCTGCGTGGCCGTTGCCCGATATTTGACGGTACGCCGGGGCTATGAGTTGTCGATTGCCGGCAAGCTCAGCAATTCGCGATATAAACGCAGTGCAAACGGCAGGGCGAGCGTGCCCACCAAGAGCCAGATGACGGGTATCGGTGCGCTCGTCATAACGGCCACCGCAGCCCAGGCGACGAGCGAGAACACAATCACCGTCACGGCGGCGCTGACCAGCACAGCAAACACGCGCTGGTTGACCATCCGCCGCCCCTGCATCCACAGAGCGGCGGTGGCGCTGGCTATTCCCATGCCGCCCGCCAGCATCAGCAGCGTCAGCATGGCGCCGTCCCCATTTCCGACCGCCGCGCCGGCAAGCTAGAAATGCCGTGGCGCCTGTCGGCAGGGGCATACCGGCGTCCGACACGCTCGAAGAGAAGCTCGAGCTCGCAGCGGTCGACCCCGTCACTCTGCATGATGAGACCGACCAGGGGATCCTCCATCAGCTCGGCGAGCGAGCACTCAGCGATGGCCATAACAACTCTCCAGCCTTTTAGGCCCCCCGAGTTCCATTCATCCCGGACAACCAGTAGCTAATTCGTTAAACGCTGGAAGCCATGGCGGAGGTTCATTTGGTTCCAAGCCTCAGAACGGAACCCCGTCCACTACGCCCGTGGTCCAGGGACTGGACGCGGCCGGCGTGCCGCTTCACACTGGCCGCAGCAGCCGTGAAGGAGCGTTCAGCAATGGAACTCGGCAAGCTCGGCGTTTGGGTCGGGATGGACGGCATGAATGCGGCGCAGGCGGCAGCTTTCGCCAAGCGCGTCGAAGAATGGGGATATGGCGCGCTGTGGATCCCCGAGAGCCGCGGTCGAAACGCGCTCGTACATTCTTCGTGGCTGCTCTCGCACACCGAGCGGCTGGTCGTGGCGACAGGTATCGCGAATATTTACGCGCGCGATCCGATGGCCATGGCAAATGGTCAGCGCACGCTTGCCGAGCAGTCGGGCGGCCGGTTTCTACTCGGCGTCGGCGTCTCGCATCGACCGATGGTCGAAAGTTTGCGCGGCCACTCGTATGGCAAGCCGGTGGCGACGATGCGCGCCTATTTGCAGGCGATGCGGGAGGCGCCCTATCAGGCACCCGAGCCGCCGGAAAAGCCGCTGACCGTCGTCGCCGCGCTGGGGCCGAGAATGATGGCGCTATCCGGCGAGCTCGCCGACGGCGCCCATCCCTATAATACGACCCCCGAGCACACCGCGCAGGCGCGCTCGAGCCTCGGCCCCGGCAAGCTGTTGTGCCCGGAGGTTTGGGTGATCCTCGAAACCGACGCAGCAAGGGCGCGCAACGCCGCTCGCCAGGCGCTTTCCCGCTATATGCAGCTCGAAAACTACGTCAACGACTGGCGCCGGCAGGGCTTTGGCGACGCCGATTTCGCGGGCGGGGGTTCCGACCGGTTTATTGATGGCCTGGTGGCTTGGGGCGACGAGGGCGCGATCCGTGCCCGCATCCAACAGCATTGGGACGCCGGCGCCGACCACGTCTGTATCCAGCCGATCAGCGCGGATGGATCCCGCGAACTCGTCGCCGATCGGGCGCTCGCGCTGTTGGCACCGGCGCGGTGACCTTGACGGCTTCCGGCGCCCAGCCGACATTGTGCAGGTCGACCCCCGCATCGGTGCGGCTGGCGATAGTGCCGACGCGGAAAGCGAGGAACATCGGCGATGTATTCGGAAATCACGCGATCGATCAAAGTCAGCGTAAAGCCGTTCTACCTCGAGGACCAATCCTCGCCGGCCGAAGGTCGTTACGTCTGGGCCTATCATGTCCGTATCGAGAACCGCGGCCTGGAGACGGTGCAGCTGCGGAATCGTCACTGGCAGATCACCGACAACCGTGGCCAAATGCAGGAGGTGCGGGGCGCCGGCGTCGTCGGCGAGCAACCGGTGCTGGCTCCGGGCGAAAGCTTCGAATACACCAGCGGCACCCCTCTGCCGACCCCTTCCGGGATCATGGTCGGCAGCTACGAGATGGAAACTCGAGGCGGTGACAGCTTCTGGGTCCGGGTCCCCGCCTTCTCGCTCGACAGCCCACACCAGGCGGTCCGGCTCAACTGACCGCCGCGCGGGAGCCCGGGGCTCCGCGCGCATATCCGCAAATCCACGAGAGAATCCGATGTCGCACGCCGTGGCTCCATCCTTGTCTCTGCACCGGCCGCTCTCCCGGCAACCGGTCTCTGTCCGGCGGCCGACGCGAGAAGAGGCCGAGGAGGCAGTTCGCACGTTGATCCGCTGGGCCGGGGACGATCCGGCGCGCGAGGGGCTGGTCGGCACCCCGGACCGCATCGTGCGCGCCTACCAGGAATTCTTCAGCGGCTACGACGAGGACCCGGTGGGGCTGCTTCAGCGGACCTTCGAAGAGACCAACGGTTATGACGAGATCGTTGCGCTGAAGGATATCCGTTTCGAATCGCATTGCGAACACCACATTGCCCCGATCATCGGCAAGGTCCATGTCGCCTACCTGCCGGACAAGCGGGTCGTCGGCATCTCAAAGCTTGCCCGGCTCGTGGACGTCTTTGCCAAGCGTTTGCAGATTCAAGAAAAAATGACGGCTCAGATCGCCAACACGCTCGACGACGTGCTGCAACCCAAGGGGGTTGCCGTGGTGATCGAGGCAGCGCATCAATGCATGACGACGCGCGGCGTTCACAAGCCGGGTGTCACGATGGTCACAAGCCGCATGCTGGGTGCCTTCCGCGACGACCCGTTGAGCCGGCGCGAGGTCTTGGCGATGATCGGGACCCCGAGCGGCGCCAAGCTCGACAACGTCTGACCCCTTGCGGCGGCGAGCGTCAGCCGCCGGGCGGCGGTTCGGGGGCGGCTAGCTCGCGTGTTTCGATGGCTCCCGGCGGGTCGCCGAAGTCGAGCCGGATGCGATAATCCCGCCAATCCCGGCGATATTCCACCGGATCGGGCAGCGGGATCGACGCGGTCGAGAGCATCGCCAGCACTGCGACCCGTTGTTGTGGGGCACCAACTCCTCCGCCCGGCGTCACCAGATTGGCGGTGATGTTGCCATAGCCGAAGGTATTGCCGGCATAAGGGCTCGTGGCAAATTCGCGGTCGAGGGTCATCCCCGGCGACGGGACAACGTTGAGGTACGTGGCCGGGGTCGCCAGGCCGTCGGGTGCGACGAGCTCTGCCTTGCGCAGCGGGAGTCGGTCCACGGCGTCGACCTCGATCACATCGATGACGCCCCCCGGAGGAAAGCGGGCCCGGATCTGATCGGTCGCCAGCGGCGGCAGTCCGCTGTCCGCGCAAGCTGCGAGGAGGATCACTGCTGATAGGAGGGAGAGGACACCGCGCATCCGAGCTCCGGCTGGAAGAGAGTGCACGCGACATCGTACGACCGCGCCCGTGACATCGTCACGGTCGGCGTGGCAGAATTTGCGAGCGACAAATGGGGATGAAGCCGATGCCTGCAGATCTCGGGACCGTCGAGGACCGAAGTTTCGTCATATCGAACTTTCGCCTGCAGAACGGCGCCGTGATCGCCGAGGCGAAGATCGCTTATGAGACCTATGGCCGACTCGCGGCCGACGGCGGCAACGCGGTTCTGATCACGCACGGCTACACCAGCAGCCATCACGCCGCCGGGCGCAGCCCGGCGAACGAGAAGCTGCCCGGCTGGTGGGACGGGCTCATCGGGCCCGGCAAGGCGATAGATACCGACAGGCTCTACGTCGTCTCCTCGAACATGCTCGGCTCGTCTTTCGGCTCGACCAACGGCGCGAGCAGCAACCCGCAGATCGGCACACCCTACGGCCCCGATTTCCCGGCGATCACGGTGCGCGACATCGTGGCTGCCGAGAAGGCGTTGCTCGACAGCCTCGGGGTCAAGCACCTCATCGCTGTCGCCGGCCCGTCCTATGGCGGGTACCAGGCGTTTCAGTGGTCGGTCGACT
>DATNKF010000576.1:0-3696 GCA_035603555.1 Allostellaceae bacterium | reverse complement strand
CAATGCTGCCGACATGGCAGCGAACGATCTGCCTGTAGGCCATCGGTTTGATGCCGGCAGAGTTGTCCTTGTGGATCGACGCGGCGTTCCCGCACGAGACGTTCGACCGCTGGCCCCTCTCTGATCTGCGTGAAGACAGTGGGCCTATCCTCGCCGTTGTTTTCGTGAAATTCGTCGACACGCCAAGGCTGTGCGCGACGCCAATGCCAATTTCGTCAATCGGGATCGAGCTCTATAGAACCTGCCCGGCGGGGTGGCGATGGGCGTGGGCGGACGGTTCGCTCCGAAGCACTCAAGGCGCGTGGACCGCGAGAGATCGACATCGGGACGGCGCGAGGTCAACCGCGCTGACGGATGCCCCACGGAAGACCTGATCGGATGCGTATCGTGCGAGGATCGAGTAGGCTGCCCTATAATGCTCACAACCCGGCCTCAAGGAATCGCGAACACCATCATGGTCCTCATCGAACTCAGGAGGCGCACTCGGTGCAGCGCTCCGGAATTCAACCTTAGTGGTGATTAGACTTAATGGGAAGCCGCGATCGATGCGCAGGACGAGTTCGACTGATTCGTTTGAGATTCGGCACGGCAACGTCGAGCTTCGGCATCTCCGATATTTCGTGGCCGCGGCCGAGGAGCTAAATCTTCATCGCGCCGCGCATCGGCTGGAGATCACGCAGCCCGCGCTCACCAAACAGATCGCCGGGCTCGAGGAGCAGATGGGCGTCAGCCTGTTCGCGCGAGAACGACATCGTCTTGCAGGACTTACAGCTGCGGGCACCGGTTTCCTCGCCGATGCGCGCCACATCATCGAGCAGGTTGAGGACGCGATCCGCAGTGCGCAACTCGTTGCGGCTGGTCGCTTGGGGCGGCTGCGGGTGGGTCTCACTGACGACGCCGCAACTCCAGTTCTGACCTCCATCCTCGCCGCATTCCACACCAGATCACCGAATGTGCTGGTTGAGCTGATCGAATTGACTGGGCGTGGGGTACTGCCCGCGCTGCACGCCAATGACGTCGATCTCGCGCTTGCGCCGGAGCCGCAGGAGGCGGATGGGTTTGCCGTCGCGGAGCTGTGGCGGGAAAGCTGGAGCGTCGTCCTCCCCGAGGAGCACACGCTTTTTGGTAAAAATGCGGTCGCCCCGGCTGATCTCGCGGGCGAGCCTCTCGCTATAGTCCGCTCGTGCGCCCAGGAAGCCGCCCTCGCCCGGCTACGCGCTGTTGAGAGGAGGTCGGACTGGCCTCGGGTTGCATTCTGTGTGTCGGATCGCCGCACAGCGATCATGCTGGCCCGCGCCGGCTCCGCGATCGCGCTCGCGCCATCTTCTTTGGCATTGGTCGCGGGTCTCCGCGCGGTGATGCGACCGCTGCTGCTAGACCCCGGCTACGGGGTCGTCGCTCTCACGCATGATATCGACCCGCCACCGGGCTTGGTCGGGCAGTTTCTCAATGTCGCTCGGGAGGTTGCTGGCTCAAGCCGGTGACAGGATCAGCTCGGCTTCGCCGCTGCCGGCTCGGCCGCCCGCGGCACTTCGCCGACAGCACGCCGGCGCGTCCGCATGAACGCGCGGTCGGTTCGGATGAACCGGTCGAGCATGGGCGGGACGATGCGCTCCAGCGTTACAGGCTTACCGGGGTTGCCTGAGCCGACCGCCTGGGCATAGGCACGCAGGAGCTCGGCGAGCTCGGCCGGAAGTATGATCGTTAGACGGACCGGCTTATCATCCGCGATCGGCCCCAGTTTCAGCCTCGTCATGATTCCTTCTCTCATCTGCCTCCGTAAGGCCGGAGCACGATGTCTCGGTTGACAAATACGCGCACTGGATACCCGGGTCTGACGGTCAGCGTCGGCTGGATAGCGAGATCCTTCGAGACAATTCGCTGACCGGCCTGATTCGCGGTGTCGTTTACGCTATCGCGCAGGCCGACGATGATGCGGTTATTGCTTTGGCTGCCATTATTGGCGGCCAGCTCGCTCGAGATGCCGAGCAGTGAAGAGAGGACGACGCCCTTGAGCAGCCGCCAGGTGTGGTAATCGACCCCGTCCTCAAGCCCGGCATAGCCCTGCGTGTCGGTGGCGGGAAGGTTGTCGAGTACGATCGAGCTCCCGTCCGGCATTACGAGGCGCATCCAGATCAGGAGTAGACGCTCTTGCCCATAGGCGACATGGCTATCGTATTTGCCGATCAGCCGCGTGCCCTGCGGGATCAACAGAAATCGTCCGGTCACTGTGTCGTAGACATCCTCGGTCACCTGCGCCACCACCTGCCCGGGTAGGTCCGAGTTGAGGCCGGTAATCAGGGCCGCTGCGATGACGGACCCGGCCATGAGCTGGTAAGGGCTGCGTGGCGTCTGAAGCCGTTGTGGCAAATAGATCGCTTGATCAGCGCGCGCGCTCAGGAAGGCCTCCTTCTGCGATTGGCCGTTCTGAATCGACAAATCGTCGCCGGCGGTCGCCTGCGGCGCGATCCCGTCCGCCGACGCCGCTGGTGTTGCACTTCCTGCTGCCAGAGCTGGGGCCACCCTGGAAGAGCCAACCGACCTTGCCGACACCGTGAAGAACACGACGGATGCGGCCGCTTGTTCCCGCTCGCGCCGGCGCCGCTCCGCCTCCGGATCGGCGGCCGGTGTCGGGGTCCCAGTTTGTTGCTGCGGCATCGGTCGTCCGAGATCTCCGGGCAACGGCGGCCCGAGCTGCGGCACCGGCTGGGGGAGTGAAGGCGCCGGTCTTGGTCGAGTGAGATCGGCGTAGCTCCCCCTCATATTGGCGAGCGCATCGGTGGGCTTGGCGTTAGTGTTGTAGAGTTCCGGGCCGCCCGCGAAACGGAGTGGCCGGATGCCCAGAGCATACCAGAGTGCTGCAAAGACGAGTGCGGTGGCGAGGGCCGTCGCAACCACCAATGTTCGACGCGATAGTCGGGTCACCGGACGCGGGGCAGCGCCGATCCGCAATTCGGATGGAGGCGGTTCCTTGCGCGGCGGCGTGGTATCGCTCATCGACCGTCGGTCCGGCTGATCCGCACGGTCCGCTGCGGGTTGGAGCCGAGGCGCAATTCCGCCGCGGCGAACAGGCGATCGACAATGTAGGTCGAGCCTTTGACGCGGTAATTGACGAGCTCGGCCTCGCCGGTCGGCCCGATGATAAAGAGCGGCGGGGTCTCGCCCTGAGCTATGCCGGGCGGGAACTGGATGTAGACCTTGTGCCCGTCATCAAAGGCCTGGACCGGCCGCCAGGGCGGAGAATCTCCGCTGATCCGGTAACGGAAGCGCAGCGACGACACGTCAAGCCCGCCCGCCGCCGTCACGTTGGCGCGTGCCTCGGCTTCGGCATTCTGCCGCCGCAGCGCGACGAACTCGTCCTGCGGATAACGCCAGGAGACCGCGGCCATATAGGTCTCCCGGGTCGGATGCGCTTCGATATGATAGGTCCGCCGGTCCGTCGCGATGACGATGTTGTTCATCGGCAGGTCGGCGGAGACCGGCTTGACCAGCACGTGAGCTTGACGGGTGGCCCCCGATCCGCTCTCGGTGTCCCCGATCTTCCATTGGGTCGTGTCTCCGGCGGCGACCGCCTTCAGCTCCTCGCCAGGCTCAAGCGTGATGTCGGTGACGTGCACCGGGGCGACATAGAGCTGGTACAGCGCCCCGTCGCTGTACGGGTAGACCTGGATCGCATTGACGTAGCCGGCGCGTGTC
>DATNKF010000575.1:0-5182 GCA_035603555.1 Allostellaceae bacterium | reverse complement strand
CGCATTTTGCGGGGTCAAAAGATGGTCGGTCTTGGTATCGCGGATGGTGGGGAAGGACGTCATCGGAATTTCCTTTGTGGATTTGGAGTTCTCTGGAGCAGATCAGCGGGATGCGGGCGTGGGGACGAAAGACGTGTCGCTGGGGCCGATCCCGGTCAGACGGACGACCGCACCCTCGGTGCGTGTGAAAGCAAAGTGCGCAACGCCGCCGGGCTCGGTGTAGAGGCCGCCTGCCGTCAATGGCTTGACCGGGGCGTCGGAAGCCTTGCTGCCGTAGCCGAAGTACCAGGTGCCGGAGATCACCGTGGCGAAGCGGTCGTCGCGGTGGGTGTGCGGTGCGATCGCGGTGTTCGGCGGCACGTGAATTTCGAGCACGTAGGGGCCGGGCTTGGCGGGGTCGCCGGAGAGCAGCACGGTACGGATAGCAGCAACTCCGGAGGTGCCGGCACCCGCGCCGGACTGCGGCATTGCCTGCGCCTGCTCCAGCGTCAGAGCCGTCTGCCCCAGGTGCCCGTTCTCCGCGGCGACGGGCCGTTCGTTGAGGAAGGTCTCGATCGCGGCCGCCGTAGCCGCGGGTTGCTCCTCCATCAGCCAGTGACCGGAGCCTGCAATGACCCGCTCCTGCACGTCGACCGCGCCGGCCTGCATCACCGCGGCCATTGCCGGGCCGAAGGATGCAGCGCCCCCGATCGCGAGAACCGGCATGAGCAGCTTGCCGTGCGCCGAGAGCCAGGCGCGGTTGTCGATCGCGTCCTGATCGAAGGCGGCGAACTGGCGGAAGCCGGCGTGCATTCGCCCCGGCGCGGCGTAAAGCTGCGCGTAGTGGGCTCGGGACGCCTCCGGGAAATTGGCCGGATTGGCCGAGAACTCGTTCCAGAACCGGTCGAGATAGATCCGCTCGCGGCCGGCCACCAGGCGCTCCATATCCGGCCCGCCGAACCGGAAGTGCCACAGCAACGGGTTCTTCAGGATTTCTTCCCACGGCCCGACGCCCGGCACCGGCGCATCCATCAGCACCAGCTTCGTCACCCGCCCGGCGTGCCGTGAGGCCAGAGCGAAGGCGACCATGTTGCCAATGTCGTGCGCCACGATGTCAGCGCGCGGCGCATGCAGCGTGTCCATCACGCCGACGATGTCGTCTGCTTGATTGACCTTCTCGAAACCGGCCTCGGCGCGGGCGGAAAGGCCCATACCCCGCAGATCGGGCACGATCACCGTGTGATTGCGCACAAGGTTCGCCGCGAGCGGCGCCCACATGTCTCCGGTCTCGCCATAGCCATGCAGCAGCACGACCGTCGGTCCAGACCCGCCGACCCGGACGTGCAGGGTCGTGCCATTGGTCGCGACCTCTTCGGTGTGAAAGGTATTCGGGAAATCCGTGGGCCCGTCGGCCGCTGACGCGACGGCGGTGCCGGCCAGGATGGCGAGCGCGGCTGCGGTCAGGGCAAACCGGCGAAGCTGGTTGGGGACGTTCATGGGCGATCTCCTGTGTTGGCCTTTTTCGTAGACGCAAAGCTAGACGAGGAAGATCGTTGGGATTAGCTACTACCTAGGCGAAGCATTTTTGACTGGAGCGCAAAGGTGGCAGGGGATACCGCGGATCGTGCGCGCGAACTGGAAGTATTCTGCGCCGTCGTCGACGGCGGCAGCTTCTCGGCTGCGGGCCGCGCGCTTGGACTGACGCCGTCGGCTGTGAGCCGCACCCTGGACCGGATCGAGCAGCGGCTCGGCGCACGCTTGCTGTTGCGGACGACGCGCGCGCTGACGCTGACCGCGGAAGGCCGCGCCTATCTCAGCGCGGCCCGCCGCATTCTCGCCGACCTCGACGAAGCCGAGCAGGCGATCGCCGATCAGGGGTCGCCGCGCGGTCGCATCCGGGTCAGCGCCGCTGTGTCCCACGGGCGTCTTTGCATCGTGCCTCTGCTTGGCGAGTTCGTGCGCCGCTATCCGAACATCGTGGTCGACATCAATCTCGGCGACGAGCTCGTCGACATCGCCGCGGGTCAGGCGGACGTGGCGGTGCGCGGCGGTCCGCTGGCCGACAGCGCCCTCACCGCGCGTCGCCTCAGCGAGAACGGCCGGACCATCGTCGCCTCGCCGGACTACCTGGCGCGCTGGGCCGTGCCCGAAACGCCGGAAGACCTCTACAACCACAATTGCCTGAACTTCAGTTTTCGCCGGGCCGAGCCGGTCTGGCCGTTCCGCCGGGACGGAGTCGACTTCGCCCTGAAGGTGCGAGGCGCCATCGAGGCGAACAGTGGCGAGACGCTGGGCCAGCTGGCGCTCGACGGCGTCGGCATCGCCCGGGTCGGCAATTTCAGCCTCGGGGACGCGATCGCGGAGGGGCGCCTGGTCCCGCTTCTCGAATCGTTCAATCCTGGTGACAAGGAGATCTTCCACGCCGTCTTCGTCGGCGGGGCGAACATGCCTGCTCGCGTCCGAGTATTCGTGGACTATCTTGTGGAGTGCATGGGCGGCAGTCGTGGACGGCATCAATGAGTGACGGCCATGACATTGCAGCCGCCGTTGAGGGAAAATCTGGTTGGCACGCTAGGCGTGGAACGGAATCGGTTTCGACCTGACGCGACGGAGGCGGTCGACGGTTTCGGCTCTCCAGAACCTATGATGTCTGGTGCCATCGATATCCGCCAACAACGCGCAAGCGTTGCTGAGCTATTCGACACTCTTCGAATGTATCTATGGGCAAAGATCCGACATATCGATCGGAGGATCAACTTTGTGTCTGGCTCGCCAATGACCGCCGCCCGTGAGCAGATGCAGCAACGGCCGGTTGACCCTATATCACCAAAAGCACACTTTTTGCTTTTACCACGAGGCCACGCGCATGACCACGTCTACGGCCGAAGCTTTCGCTCAGGATCGGCAGCCTCGCTTCCTCCATGCTCTGACGTTGATTTTGTTCCTCGCGGCGGCAAGCGTACCTACCCCCCTGTATCGTCTGTATCAGCGAGAATGGGGGTTCTCTCCATTGATGCTCACCGTGATCTTCGCGGTTTATGCATTGGCCCTACTTGCCGCCCTACTCATCTTTGGGTCGCTATCCGATCGGGCAGGTCGTCGCCCTGTCATCCTAGCGGCGCTGACGCTTGAGGGCGTCGCCCTCGTGCTCTTTCTCACGGCTCGGGGTATCGAGTGGTTGGTGTTTGCCCGGCTGATCCAGGGCTTCGCGACCGGCCTTGCGACCACATCGCTCGGGGCTGCCATGCTCGACATCGACCGGCAGGGAGGAGCGCTGACCAACGCTCTCGCGACGATAGCAGGCACGGCGTTCGGGGCAGTGGGTTCCGGCCTTCTGGCGCAATACGCGCCTGCGCCACTCCATCTCGGCTATGTCCTGCTGTTCGCGCTCGTCGTCGTTCAGGCGATCCGGACGGCGCACGCCCCTGAAACGATCACTACGCGATCGCTCCAACGATGGTCCTTCAAGCCGAGGGTCGCTGTGCCGGCGCGGGCGCGGGTCGCATTCCTCGCCATGACCCCGATCAATGTAGCGCTTTGGGCCCTATCGGGCTTCTACCTGGCGCTGATGCCGTCCTTGCTCGTGACGATAACCGACCCTGCCGCCGCCTGGTTGGGCGGGCTCGCGGTCGCCGCGTTGATGGCAGGCGCCGCCGCTGCCATTCTAGTCCTCCGTCGCTACTCGGCTTCATCCGCTCTCATTCTAGGAGCGGGAGCGTTGGTAGCCGGCCTGCTCGGGGTTCTCGCCGGAGCAAATGTCGCGTCGCCTTCCCTGCTGTTGGCAAGTTCCGCGCTCGCTGGCATCGGCTTCGGCGCTGCCTATCTCGGCGCGCTGGGCAGCATCGCGCCACTGGCGGAACCGCATGAGCGCGGCGCCTTGATGGCGGCTTTCTATATCGAGGGCTATCTGTCCTACGCTTTGCCTGCTGTCGGCGCCGGCTACTTGGCGCAGGAGATCGGGCTACTTGCGGCGGCCAACGTGTTCGGTGCTGCTCTCATCCTGCTCGCGTGCGCGGCGACATTCCTTGCGCTCGCTCAGCGTCGAGACCTTAGCCGGCGCAAGAGATCAGCGTAGTTCACTGGAGGCGAAGCAAAAATGATCGAGTGGTTCGACGACCTGGCGTTGGGGATGCGTTTCAAAACCGGCGAGGTTACGGTCACGACGGAAGATATAAAGCGGTTTGCTGCGGAGTTCGATCCGCAGCCGTTTCATTTGGATGAAGCCGCCGCCGAGAAAACCGTATTCAAAGGTCTTGCAGCATCCGGTTGGCACACTGCGGCCATTTCGATGCGCCTTTGCGTTGAAGCCCGGCCATTTGGATCTCAGCCACTCATGGGTCTTGGCGTCGACGGCTTACGCTGGATGATGCCGGTGCGCCCTGGCGATGTCCTTCATGTCGAGGGCGAAGTGGTGGAGCTAATTCCATCGCGGACCAAGCCGCAAGGGATCGCGAAGGTCAAATGGACGGCCTACAACCAGAATGGCGAGGCGGTATACACCTTCACGCCGATCGCGATCCTCGCCCGTCGCCCTGATCCTGTGACGGCTTGACTGCGAATGTCGCCTTCGGGTCAAAAGCGCCGTTTTGACCGTCGGCCGGTCACTTCCGGTCTTCCCCGATTAACAGACATTCTCGGTGTCCGTTGGCATGTCTCAAGCGTGCCAAAAGCGGAAGCGAAATGGCACGCAATCACCTCTACGATGCTGAACGATATCGTTCAATCAGTGGTGGATGAAGTCTCGAATACTGCCATGGCGCTTCAGGTGCATCGGGGATTGCCGGCAATTAGGAAACCGATCGAACTGAACGAGCTCTGGAGGCAGCGCCGCAACGATGTCGCGGTGAGCCCGTTAGCCCGTATTCCTGACCGCTTCAGTTAGCATGGCGTAAAGCTGGCGCTTGCTGAATTCCTTAGGCTGCCTCCCTACTGTTTTCCCCGACACCTTCTTTGCCGCCGGGCGGGCACAGGCGGCCAACGACGCCGGCATTCGCTTCGGCACCGGCCTTATCCTGGGTTTTGCTGTTGGCGGCTTATGACCGCGCTTCAGGCCCAAACGAGTTAGCTTGGCGCAGACCGCGTTACGGCTAAGCTCGCGGATATATTCTCGCGAGCATTCCCCAACCAACTTGCCGTTTGGCATGACCAGGTCATGAACTGGCAGCTTGCCATTGGCCACAGCTTCGAGCCGGGCAGCGAACTT
>DATNKF010000574.1:0-2057 GCA_035603555.1 Allostellaceae bacterium | reverse complement strand
ATCCTCAAATTCGCTAGTTTACCGTTAACCGTTGCGGATGCCGGCGCGGTTTGAAACGACACCTCGTCACGGCACCAGCACGGCGGCACCCTGCAGGGCGCCGCGGCGCAAATCGGCGAGCGCCCGGTTCGCTTCGGCGAGCGGATAGGTCACCGTCTCCGTCCGCACCCCGGCATCCGGGGCCAATGCCAAGAATTCCTCGGCGTCGCGCCTGGTCAGGTTGGCGACCGAGCGGACGGCGCGCTCCTCCCACAAGATCCGGTACGGGAAGGACGGGATGTCACTCATATGGATGCCGCCGCAAACGACGGTGCCGCCCTTTCGCGTGGCGGCGAGGGCGGCCGGCACGAGCGCCCCGATCGGTGCGAAGATCAGCGCCGCGTCGAGCGGCTCGGGCGGCGGTGCAGTTGAATCGCCCGCCCACTCGGCACCGAGAGAGCGCGCGAAATCCTGGGCCGCGACATCACCAGGGCGGGTGAAGGCGAAGAGCCGGCGGCCTTGATGGCGGGCGACTTGCGCCACGATGTGCGCGGCGGCGCCGAAGCCGTAGATCCCAACCAGCCGCGCGTCGCCTGCCATGCGCAAGGTGCGGTAGCCGATCAGCCCGGCGCACATCAGCGGAGCGGCTTCGACATCGCCGTAGTGCGGATCGATTGCAAAACAGTAGCGCTCATCGGCGACGGTCAATTCGGCGTAGCCGCCGTCGGTCTGATAGCCGGTGAACCGGGCGCGGTCGCACAGATTCTCCTGCCCGCCGCGGCAATACTCGCAGATGCCGCCGGTCCAGCCGAGCCACGGCACGCCAACCCGGTCGCCGATCGCAAAGCGCTCGGCCGCCTCACCCTTCTCGACGACGGTGCCGATGATCTCATGCCCGGGCACCAGCGGCAGCTTGGGTTCGGCGAGCTCGCCGTCGACGACATGCAGATCGGTTCGGCATACCGCACAGGCCCGCACCGCGATCAAGAGTTGCCCCGGCCCCGGTCGCGGCACCGGCAGCTCCGCCGCGACGAGTGGCCGCCGAGGGGCGGTCAGTAGCTGGGCACGCATCGCCATCCTCCGAGTTCCGCCTTGCAATCAACGCCGACATATTTACTAGTGCCGAGGTGATCCAGGAGAACAGTTCCCGCGCCGCTGGCGCTGCGCGCCTCCAGCTCCGCGAGACGGCACTTTATGCGCCAGTCAAGGCGTTCCTCGAAAGGCGCGGCTACGAGGTCAAGGGCGAGGTCCGGGGCTGCGACATCGTCGCTCGGCGCGGCGACGAACCGCTGGTGGTCGTCGAGCTAAAGCTGCGCCTCAGCCTCGCGCTGGTATTGCAAGGCGTCGATCGGCTGGCGTTGACCGAGCGGGTCTATCTCGCCGTCCCACGGCCGTCCTCACAGCGCCGCCGCTCGCGCGGGCTCGGCCCCGATTCGCCCGATGTTCGCAAGCTCTGCCGGCGGCTCGGACTGGGCCTGCTGCTGGTCGGTCCTCGCAGCGTCGAGATTATCGAGGAGCCGGTTCCGTACCGGCCGCGTCCGGCCAAATTGCGGGCATTGCGTCTCAAAGACGAATTCGACCGCCGCCTCGGCGACGCGAATATCGGCGGGGCGGCGGCGGCACCTGTCATCACCGCGTACCGCCAGGACGCCTTGCGCTGTGCGCGAACGCTGGCACTCGGCGGGCCGATGCGGATCGCGGCTTTGCGCGCCGCGGCGGGGGTGCCGGGTGCGGGGCGCATCCTGCAAAGCAACGTCTATGGCTGGTTCGCACGGATCGAACGCGGCACCTACATGCTGAGCGACGGCGGGGACGCGGCGTTAACCCGCTTTGCTGGAGCGATCCCCGCGCTGCCGGCCCCCGCGCTGGCGCCGGCGTCGGTTCCGGTCCAACCGTGCCGGGTCGCGCTCTGATGATCACCGAATATGGCGAGGAGCGGCAGAAGAGCCTGATCCTGGATTACTTCGGCCGCGACGCACGCATCCGCCTGCTGCGCCGTGCCCCGACCTTCGGCGCCCCGATCTTCGTCGTCGATTTCGACCGCGGGCCGCGCCATTTCCGTACGCTGGGCTCGTTCG
>DATNKF010000573.1:0-2249 GCA_035603555.1 Allostellaceae bacterium | reverse complement strand
GGCGCGGCGATGCAGCCGGCTTGGCCCGCGCCCTTGACGCTGAGGGGTTGACCGTCGTCGGTTGGTCGGCGAGCGTCACTTCGGCCGACGGCAGTCATCGGCGCGTGGCACCGCGTAATCAGAGCCGCTCAGCAGCTGGCCGGATCCCTCGGCGCAGGCTGTGCGTTCGAACAGCGCGTGCCCGATACCCAGGGAGGGAGCACACATGAAGGAGTTCGCGGGCAGGATCGCGGTTGTCACCGGCGGCGGCTCGGGGATGGGGCGGGAGCTGGTGCGCCAGCTGGTTGCCGAGGCCTGCAATGTCTCGATGTGCGATCTTGCTGCCGAGGGGATGGCGGAAACCGTGCGGCTGTGCGAGGCGGCGGGGTTGCCGCAGGGCCTGCGCGTCACGACGCATATCGCCGACGTGTCCGACTTCGCGCAGATGGGGCGCTTCCGCGACGAGGTCGCCGACCGTCACGCCACCGACAGGATCCATCTGCTGTTCAACAATGCCGGTATCGGCGGCGGCGGCAGCCTGATCGCCAACAGCTGCGAGGAATGGGAGCGGACCTTCAACGTCTGCTGGGGCGGCGTCTATAACTGCACCCGTGCTTTCCTGCCGCTGTTGCTGAAGGCCGAGGAGGGCCACATTGTCAACACCAGCAGCGTCAACGGTTTCTGGGCCTCGATCGGGCCGCAGCTGCCGCAGACGGCCTATGCCGCGGCGAAATTTGCCGTAAAGGGTTTCACCGAGGCGCTGATCACCGATCTGCGGATCAACGCGCCGCACATCAAATGCTCGGTCGTCATGCCCGGCCATATCGGGACCTCGATCCCGCTCAACACCCGCAAGGTCCAGAGCGGCAATCAGGCGGATGCGATGGACGCGACGCAGCTGGCGCAGGCGCGGGCGCGCTTTGCCTCGATGGGCAGAGACGCCTCGGCCATGTCGGACGACGACATCCGGCAGCGGGTCGCCGAGCGCGAGCGCCGCTTCCGCGAGGAGGCGCCGACCGGCGCCGCCGAAGCGGCGACGATCATCCTCAACGGAGTCAAGGCCGACCAATGGCGCATTCTGGTCGGGCCAGACGCCCATAAGATTGATGAACTGGTCCGCCGGTCGCCCGAGCGCGCCTACGATGTCGATTTCTTCGAGCAGCTCGCGCGCGAGGTTGGCTGGCGCTTGCCGACCTGACATTGCCCCCACGCTGCGCTTCACCACCGGAGAGGTAGGCGAAGGGCCGTATCTGGATCACCCCCGGAAAGCAAGGGAGGTACACATGACCGAATTCGCTGGGAGGACCGCGGTAGTCACCGGCGGCGGCAGCGGCATGGGCCGCGAGCTGGTCCGCCAGTTGGTGGCGGAAGCCTGCAATGTCGCGATGTGCGACGTCTCGCCGACCGGCCTGGCGGAAACGCAAAGGCTGTGCGAGGCGGCGGGCTTGCCGCAAGGGCTGCGCGTCACGACGCACATCGTCGATGTCGCCGACCGGACGCAGGTCGAGCGGTTTCGCGACGAGGTTGCCGACGGTCACCAGACCGACAAGATCCACTTGTTGTTCAACAACGCCGGTATCAGCGGCGGCGGCAGCATGGTTACTAACAGCCGCGACGAATGGGAGCGCACGTTCAACATCTGCTGGGGCGGCGTCTATAACTGCACCCGCGCGTTTCTGCCGATGCTGCAAAACGCCGAGGAGGGCCACATCGTCAACACCAGCAGCATCAACGGCTTTTGGGCGTCGGTGGGGCCACGCATCCCGCATACCGCCTATACGGCCGCGAAATTCGCGGTCAAGGGGTTCACCGAGGCGCTGATCGCCGATCTGCGGCTCAACGCGCCGCACATCAAATGCTCGGTCGTCATTCCCGGGCAGATCGGGACCTCGATCCGCGCCAACACGCGCAAGATCCACAGCGGCGATCGCGATTCGGACGCGATCGATGCTGCCGGTCTCGCGCAGGCGCGAGAGCGATTTGCTTTGCTGGGCCGCGACGTCTCGCAGCTCTCGGATGATCAGTTGCGCAACCTTGTGGCCGAGCTCGAGCGGCGTTTTCGCGACGAGGCGCTGACCAGCGCGGCACAGGCCGCGACCATCATCCTCGACGGCGTCAAGGCCGATCGCTGGCGCATTCTCGTCGGGGCGGACGCTCACAAGATCGACGAAATGGTGCGGCAGTCGCCGGAACGCGCCTACGACATCGCGTTCTTCGACGAATTCGCCCGGGCGGCGGGGTGGACCGAGCGCGCCTCTCTCGAGAACCCC
>DATNKF010000572.1:0-6426 GCA_035603555.1 Allostellaceae bacterium | reverse complement strand
CTTTTCGCATTGGCAGGCGCGGACGGTCCCGGAAACCTTGGTCGAGGCAGCGTTCGAGCTGGCCTGCCTCGGTCCGACGAGCGGCAATTGCCAGCCGATGCGCCTCGTGCTGGTGCACAGCCCCGCGGCCAAAGAGCGGCTCTTGCCTTGCGTCTCCTCGGGCAATTACGAGAAGGTGCGCACCGCGCCGGTCACCGCCATCGTCGCTTACGACAGTGAATTCTTCGAATTGCTGCCGCGGCTTTATCCGCATACCGATGCGCGCGGCTGGTTCACGACCAATCCGGCGCTCGTCGAGGAGACAGGTTTGCGCAATTCCTCGCTACAGGGAGCCTATTTCATCCTGGCATTGCGCGCCCAGGGGCTCGATTGCGGGCCAATGTCAGGGTTCGACGCCGACAAGGTCGACGCGGCGTTCTTTCCCGACCGCCGGTGGCGCACGAACTTTCTGCTGAATATCGGCTACGGCGACCGCGACAGGTTGCGGCCGCGGTTGCCGCGGCTCGGCTTCGAGGAAGTCGCGCGCTGGGAATAGCGTTACCGCATCGTCGATTTCGCCGTCGGAACGATCCGCGTCACGACCATGGCCTCGCGGTCGAGACAGTCCGGCACCCGCGGCGCGATCTTGGTCTTCCAATGATCGCTCTCGTAAACCGCCTTATAGAGCGCCTCGCGCTCGCTTTCGCTCTCGAAGCGACGCAGCCAAACATAGACGGATGGGTCGGTCTCGCCGCGGAAGCTCCCGCAGATGACCATGCCCTTGGAGACCTGGAACGGGATGATCTCCTCTTCCATGATCTTGACCCATTCATCGATCTTGCCGGGCCGAACCTTATATTGGCGCAGTTCGTAAAAGGCCATCTCACGCTTCTCCCTCTGACGGCGTCATTTCGCGGAGCATCGTAGCCGCCGGCCGGTGGCGGCGGAAGGTCCTTTGGGCTAGGCTCGCATTTCGACAAGCGGAGAGCAGAGCATGGCAAACGACATCGCCACCCCGGACCCTGGCTTGGCATCCGTCGTCGAAATCGCCGCGGGCAAGCTGCGCGGCATGGTGAGCGCCGGCATCCACTCGTTCAAGGGCATTCCCTATGGCGCACCCCCTATCGGGCATAATCGTTTCATGCCGCCCGTACCGCCGCAACCCTGGACCGGTGTACGCGAGGCACTTGCCTATGCCGGCCGTGCATGGCAACTACCCAATCGACCCGCGCGGCGTCCGGTGCTCGAAACTCTCCTCGGGCCAGCCGACACCACGCCCGAGGGCGAAGACTGCCTGACCCTGAATGTGTGGACACCGGGTCTCGGCGACGGTGCAAAGCGGCCGGTCATGGTGTGGCTGCACGGCGGCGCCTTCGGTAATGGTTCCGGCAACCGGGCAGTCACCGACGGCGCCAATCTGGCGCGGCGCGGCGATGTCGTCGTGGTCAGCGTCAACCATCGCCTCAACATTTTCGGTTTTCTGCATCTGGCCGATATCGGCGGCCCGGGCTGGGAGCGTTCCGGCAATGCCGGGGTGCTCGACCTCATCGCCGCACTCCGCTGGGTACACGACAACATTCCGGTTTTCGGCGGCGACCCTGGCAACGTGACCATTTTTGGCGAGTCGGGCGGCGGCGGCAAAGTCAGTGTGCTGCTGGCGATGCCGGCCGCGCGCGGGCTGTTTCATCGCGCGATCATCCAGAGCGGTGCCGCGATCCGCGTGTCAACGCGCGAGCGGGCGCACGTGCTCGCCGCGGCGGCACTGAAGGATCTCGGGGTCGGCCATAACGAATGCGAGCGGCTGCAAACCGTGCCGGCGGAGCGGCTCCTGGCGGCGATCGCGCCGGCCTCGCGCGCTGTCGGCCGATCGCGCTGGCCGTTGCTCGACCGCTACGATTTCGGTCCGGTCGTCGACGGGAGCGACCTGCCGCAACATCCCGCTGACCCCGAGGCGCCCGCGATATCCGACGATATCCCGCTGATGATCGGCGGCACTCGGGAAGAGAGCGCCTTCTTCCTCGCCGACGACGATGCGGTGTGGAACCGCAGCCTAAGCGAGACGGAGTTGCACCAGCGGGTCGCGACGGTGGCCGGCGCCGAGACCGACGCGTTGCTCGCCGCCGATAACACGGCCATACCGCAGGCGAGCCCCGCCGACCGGCTGATCGCGGCATTGACCGGCTCGAATTTCTGGATCCGCACGGTATTGCTGGCGGAGCGATATGCGGCGCAGCGCCGGGCCCCCGTCTACATGTATTCGCTCGACTGGCAGAGCCCAGCTCATGATGGCCGCGTGAAAGCGCATCACGCCATGGATCTGCCCTTTGTCTTCGACAATGTCGAAATCGCTGACACGACCGCCGGCGCTCCGGGCGCCCATGAGCTCGCGGCTCGGATCTCGGCGACCTGGATCGCCTTCGCCCGCAACGGCAGCCCAAACAATGCGCCGATCCCGCGTTGGCCCCCCTACACGGCAGCGGATCGAGCGACGATGATCTTCGATACCAAGTGCCGCATCACCCACGACCCCGACCGCGAGGCTCGGGGGTTGTGGGCTCGGGTCGTGCAAGGAAGCTCGTTTTAGATGGCGCGTGCCGGCTCGACCGTGGCCGCATGAGCCGATCCTGATGCGCTTTCGCGCCGCCCTGGACGACATCTATGGCCCCCGGATCGAGCGAGTGGTCTTGTTCGGTTCCCACGCTCGTGGTGATGCACGTCCGGATTCCGATTACGCCGCCGACTGCGAAATGCTTGATGGCTTCGATCTGGACGTGCATTAGTCCGCTCGGTACCCGTCGCTGCAGTGCCCGCCTTCTAAAGTAGCCGTCTACAATGATCGTTGAGCAGAGAAGCGCTCTCACCACGCGGCTAATGGCCGCAGACGGGCGAGGCTACTGAATTACACTTTGACAATTCTTCCTGTGGAAGTCTAGCGTTTGGTGACCGGATGGGAGTTCTCCAGCCAGCGCGAGGCGCGGCGCCAAGAGACGCTCATTAGCTTACCTTCCTAGACGGGTTCCAACATGGCCGACACTCCCGCTATCGCCGACCGGAATCTCGAAGCAACGACAAATATCTCCTTGAAGCGGGAACCTGCTTGCTTTGCCTTTTTGTCCGCGTGCTCAGTCTCGGCGCCGATGCCGATAGATTCGATCAATCTCGATTTGGCCTCGGCCGATTATTTTGACGGCCGCGCCTCACTGTGGGCAGCCCTCGAAATGCGCTCGTCGGTTTCCGATGATAGCCCGACTGCGATCCTCGGGTTCGATGAGACGTTCCTGCGACCTTTCGCCCGAGCATTGATCGAGGCCGCGACTACCCGCGCCGCTTTTCGGATGACCATACTTCAAGAGACGCGAGGGTCGGATCGCTTTCGGGTGGTCGAGTACGTCACAGGTCTGGGTAAAGCCCTTGAGGAGCTGGTCTTGCAGCCCTTTGATAATGTCGTACTGATCAGCGCGGCGACACACAAGAGTGGCGGCAATAGCGAAGAGAGCCTATTTCAATTGCCACGTACCGACAGCTTTTTACGCGCCTTTGCGCGGATCGCTTATGTCGCAGATCGAAGCTTGCGCGATCTGCTCGCCGATATGGAACGGCTCGCGCGCCGGCGGAATTCTTCGGCTGCTGCATAAGCCGCTGTGGAAGCGTAGACAAGGGGGTGGAACCCCCCTGTCGTTGCTCAGATAGCTGTTCTAAGTTCTCTCGCCAACTTACCGCGGCCTAGCGCCAGGCGGAGGCGGCGGAGCAGGTGGGTTGGCGAAGTTGCCAGCCTGCAGGCGAGCCAGTTCCTCGCGATTTAACTGAGCGGCGGTGCTGCCGCTGAGCTGCGTTCCCCCACCCCTCGACGCCATTTTACCCTTCGTCGCCCGCGCGGGCCGGTGCGCCGGCGGCATCGCCGACGACATCCCCTGCGATCCCGGAGACATTCCGGCTGGCGGTGGCGGCGGATACTGCTCGCCGGGCTTTGGCGGCAAGTTGGAAAGCGGCGAAGAGGGACCGGGGCCCCCGGGAACCGGCTGGTTCGGGCCGGGAGCGCCTGCTCCGGGGCCCGTACGCTGGGCCGAGGCTGGGGCGGCAATCGCGAGCGCGGCAACAATCGCTACGCCGCTCAAGAGATGCTTCATGTCTTTGATCCTCTGTTGCAGTTCCGGACAGCGACCAGGTTACCGAACACTCAGAAACACGGAGGCGGGCTATCGCGGCACAAACGGCGCAGCGCGTCATTCCGTTCCGGTCTGGCGGATAATATGACCGGGAGGACCACCTTTCAAGCGTTAGGGTAGCTGAATAAGGTAGCGAATAACGGCAGAAGCGAGAATGAGCGGGACTCCTCCCGTCCAGTGACCGCCGGCTAGAAGATGAAATGGATCGTTCGCGCGAAACTCTGCGTCTCGGAGAGATGTTTTGCCGCGCCGGGGAGCATCGCGGTATGACCGTCGTGGTCCAAAAGTGCGCACGCGTCCCACGCGGCGCGGTGCGTGCGAAGCTCGTTCGGCTCGTCGATCTGATCGGTATTGACTCGGCACTGCCCGGTCACGATCGCCGTATTTTGCCAAACCTGCCGCCGGCGGCGATCCTGCCAATTCAGATGCACCATTGTCGCTGGTCGGCGGCTAGGCGCCGACCAGCATAGGCGAGTACCTCGTCCGTTTCAGCTGGCGCTATGCCGCCAGTGCTTGGCGGAGTTCATCGAGTGATGCTGCACCTTTCCAGAGCTTGCGTGGCTTGAGGATGATTTCTTCGATTTCTTCTTTGAATGGCTCTTGGAGGAACCTTTCGATTTCTTTGGGTTGCTCGGTGCGGCTCCGCCCGTGTCAGGCGCCATTGTCGGCGAACTGCTGGGCTGGGCATAGGACTGGATTGGCAACGTGCTGGCTGCAAGGAACGCAAGCAAGGCAAACCCCGAGATGACGGCTTTCATGAGATGGCTCCTGGATCAAAATATCGATTCG
Organism: Allostellaceae bacterium; assembly: GCA_035603555.1. Lineage (GTDB taxonomy): Bacteria > Pseudomonadota > Alphaproteobacteria > ATCC43930 > CGMCC-115725 > AP-15. Next base: position 1,492 of record DATNKF010000572.1, on the reverse strand, counting down.
GCGTTTCTCTCGAACTCGTGGGGCTGCCGAGCGGCATTACCGTCGCACTAGTTGCGGGGTCGAATCGTGTCTCTAGATTACCACGATCAACTCGGCGCGGGCTAAGGATTATCCAATAACCCTGCAGCCCTGCTCGATGCAGTCTCGAATCGCGGCTTTTCCCCCCGTTTCTACATGCCCAATGATCCTCCAAATCTTTTCGCAGCTGATTGCGCGCGGCCCGGAGAGGGCACACTGACCCGAATCGGGGGCGCTTCATTCGGCCGCTCACCGCCATGGTCACCGGCAAAAAGAAACCGCCGCGGCGAACCGCGGCGGTGCTTCTCCGAGGTCCCGGAAGAGACCCCGCGTCGGGAGCGAGATCTTCTTACGGGAAGACGATCTCGACGCGCCGGTTCTGCGGCTCGCGCACACCAGGTGCCGTTGGCACGCGCGGATCGTTCATGCCGCGACCGGTTACGACCATGTCGGTGCGCGCCACACCGAGGGCGGCCAGTGCATTGGCCACTGCATTCGCCCGCCGCTCGGAGAGCCGCTGGTTGTAGCCGGCCGAGCCCGAGAGATCGGTGTAACCGGTGACCTGCAACCGCACGGATCCGCCCGCTTTGTATTGTTGCGCCGCGAGCTGGATGATCTGGTTACCCTCCGGGGTGATGTTGTACTTATCCCAATCGAAGAAGACCAGATACACCTTCGGCGGCGGCGGCGGTGGTGCCGGCGGCAATGGCGGCGGCGGTGCCGGCGGCGGGGCGCCAAACTTCATCGTCACGCTGGCGAGGAGGTTGTACGTATGATAGCTGGTGGTGTACTGGCCGCCGCCGCAACAGTTGGTCCCCCTGTTGCCGTTCGGAAACGGGTTCCTTCCCGAGTTGTTGAAGCTCGGATCGGTGGTCCCCAGGTAACGAAAGTCGAGATCGAAGGCAACCGACGGGTTGAAGTCGTAGCGGAGACCCGCGATCGCCTGATACCCAAATACCCAACTGCTGCCCTTCAGGAAGGTGCCGCCGAAAGTTTGTGGTAGCGGAACAAGTCCTGGGTTTGGCGTCTGGGTAACCCCTGGCGGGAGGTTATTGATCGTAGTGTTGTTGAGCGAAACACTGTCGATGATATCCACCGCGCCAATGCCGGCGCCGATGTGCGGACTGACAGGCCAACCGATCGTGAAGTCATAGATCACGTTGGTCATGATCGCGTGTGATAAGCGTTGCCCGGTGGCGTTTGCGCCGCTGCTGGTGAACGTGTTCCCGAATACGTTGGTGGCGCTAAACGAAGACAGTCCGTTGCGGCGGTAGTTGTATTCTTCTTCAAAGCGCCACGGCCCCCACTGATAACCCACACGGCCACCGACATTGAAGCCGCTATCGAAATTCGCTGTGGGAGAACGCCTCGGAAGCGAGAGGGCGGCACCACCGGTACCGGTAACAATCCGCCCATTTATCGTGTCCGTTTCATTCGAGAGCGATGTCCACCCGCCCTCGGGTCCGATATAGAA
>DATNKF010000571.1:0-4534 GCA_035603555.1 Allostellaceae bacterium | reverse complement strand
CCTCCACGACGGTGCTGAGCTCGACATTTTTGGAAAGGACGCGCGTAGCCAGTCTCACCTGAATAATGAGGACCAAATGCGCGCACACGACGTGGGACAAACTGAGGCGGTTTTCCAGGACAAGGTTATGTTAGTCGAGATCTACAAATCGCACGTTGGAGAAATGTCGATCTATGACGCCGCGCGCTATGCTTGGAGGGCGAATCTGCGCCGAGCAAAGAAAGTCGACTATGTGTTAGCCGTGAAAAATCGAGAGATCGTCGGAGTGTTCGCTCCAACTGAATGGCTCCCCGCCACACCTCCCAATTTCCCCGAGCATCCCGACACAACGCCCGGACGCATCGATTTTCGTGGAGGCGAGGCTCCCGCAGAAATCCAGACCCGATATCTCGGCAGATCCGCCCCTGCTAAGAAACGTGGAGATCAGCGTGAATTCCACTATTACGGAGGTGGGTGATTTGAAAATGAGTCACTAACGAACGCTTAAAAGAATTCTTTTAGCAAATGCACGTCGTCGGCGGTCAGAGGCGCGATCTTATTGTGCGCCTGTCGCTGAAGCTTTCGCGCAAGGCTACAGTAGCGTTCGCCGAGGCCACCCTCGTTCCGAAGCATATCCACAGTGAGCGGCCGCGTCGTGTAATTCGGATCGATACGTATCCGCAATACGGTGCGTCTCCCCAAGATATCGACCTGTTCTATATGTCCGCGCATTGCAAGTCCCCGGCCCTCCCGAGGTCTCTGCCGCCCAGATATAAACCGCCTCGCCTGACTGCGGTTGCACCCGATAGCGCATGCGCTCCTCTACGACACAGAGGCCATCCGGGGTCACCTGAGGGGGATCGCACTTTACGATGACTGCCACGCCCGGGCTCCTCGAAATGGAGAACGATCCAACACGGGCGTGCCTACGGCAGGTCCCGAAGGAGGTTGCACATGGCCTGCGAGTCTCGCAGCCTCTCGTCTCTCGTGGACCCGTTCAGGGTGGCGGCAGCCTCTATGGCAAAAGCCACGTCCGCGAGCTCCCGCTGAGTGCGAGCTCCGGTCTTGTCCGCCATGGCGTTAAAACTCCAATTCCGCAACGGCCCGCCCGTTTGTTTCCCGCGCTCAATCTAGTGGATTCAGCCGCCTCATCTCCGCCGTGTGCTATCAGATGATTACCATACATTGTCCCGTCTCGGCTTTACGCAAGTCTAAAGTGTCCAACCACTGTGAAACAGCAGTTATCGCTTGATAAATTGCGGTATTTATGCTTATATCGCAATATTCCGACCTCGCATCGTGAACGTCTGGTGCCGATTTCTATCGCAAGGCTTGCACCACGCGATATTTGCAATCTCGTCAAAGAGCACGGCGCGACACAGCCGGAACCCGCTGTTCTTCCATTCGTCACGGCACCGGAAGTCCAGGTTTACTGCGACGGAAGGTTAATGACTGCTGATAATTTCCTGCAAAAACAGCAACAACAGCGGGGGCGCCCGTTCAAGAAGGGTCGCTTCGGCAATCCTGCCGGCAGGCCGCGCGAGTGTCGCACCGATCGAGGGAGCTGCCCAGCTATTGTTCGAGGGTGAGGCTGATGCCTTGACCCGCAAGGCCGTCGAGCTGGCACTCGCCGGCATCCCGTGGGCCTTTAGCCCGTGGGGCGATGTGGCTCTGTATCAAACACCCCCTGCCGCCGTACCGCGAACGACACGGTCAAATTCGCCCTGCCGCCGATCGCGGCCGCAATGCAGGCGGGCCGGGTACGTTCTTCAACCTAAAGGAGAGGTTTTGCTGCAGATTCGCTGTATATATGGCGGGACGCGGGATCGCCGATGCATTCGTGATTGCGGCCCGCCGACTATCCTGTAGGCGCGCTCGTTCGCATTCACCCGGCGCGCGACGCGATATCAGTAGAGCCCGCCGGCAGCGAGGCTGATCACCGTCACGAGAATGAGGTCGACGAGGACGATGAAACCGGCGGCGGGGGCCGTGGTATCGAGAGCCACCCGGGCGATGTACCACTCGTAGACGAGGGTGGCGATCCAGGCGAGGATGTAGAGGGATTCTCCGGCCCTGGCGCCCAGGATCGTGCTTTTTGAACCGATACCGACCAGTACAAAGAGCGCGCTCTGCGGAATCTGGCACCAGTTGTACGGGACCATGAAGTCGAAGAACAGGTGCGCGCGGCCGATCCAGCGGGTCACCGTCAGCATGATCAGCGGGAAGGCGACCCAGGCGATGACATATCCGATCGTCTCGACCAAGACGATGCGCCAGCCGCCCGAGCGCTGCCACTCCGCGATGCCCGCCAGCCACACCAGGTAGAGCGGATAGGTGATCGCAGCGGCGCGAAACGAGCGCCAGAACCCGTCGAGCGAACGATCGAAACAAGCCAGCCCGCCACGGTCGCCGCGCGCCAGCCGTAAGGCGCCGGAGAGCGCCAGCCACGCCTCGGCCCATGCCGCGTTGCTCATCAGGAATGATCGAAGAACAGGCCGAGAAAGGTGCGGTAGATCTCGGTCAGGCCGGCGAGGTCGCTCAGCTCGACGCGCTCGTCGATCTGGTGCATCGTCAGCCCGACGAGCCCGAACTCGGCGACCGGGCAAAAGGCCTGGATGAAGCGGGCATCCGAGGTGCCGCCGGTCGTGCTGAATTCGGGGGTTCTTCCGGTGACCTGGCGGATCGCCTCGGCGAGCTGCTCGGCGATAATGCCGGGCGGAACCAGAAACGACTCGCCGCTGACCCTGATGTCGAGCGTGTAAACTCCGCCGACCCCGTCGAGCCGCTCGGCGATCCAGCGTTTGAGGCTCTCGCTGGTCCAATGGTCATTGAAGCGGATGTTGAAGACGGCCTGCGCCCTCGCCGGGATCACGTTCGAGGCCGGGTTGCCGATGTCGATCGTCGAGACCTGCAGGGTCGAGGGCTGGAAATGCGCGGTGCCGTGGTCGAGCTCGGCCGTGGTCAGCGCGTGCAGCATCGCCACGAGGCGATGCGCCGCGTTGTCGGCGCGATGCGGGTAGGCGGTGTGCCCCTGCACCCCGTGCGCCGTCAGCCGCCCGGTGAGGCTGCCGCGCCTGCCGATCTTGATCATGTCGCCGAGCGCCTGCGCGCTGGTCGGCTCGCCGACGAGGCAGGCGTCGAGGATCTCGCCACGCTCGGCAAGCCAATCGAGCACCTTTCTGGTGCCGTTGACCGCATCGCCTTCCTCGTCGCCGGTGATCAAGAGGCTGATTGAACCCGCGAACCTCGAGCCTCGCTCATTGAGGAAACGTTGCGTCGCCGCGATGAAAGCGGCGATCGCCCCCTTCATGTCTACCGCACCCCGGCCGTACAGCGCGCCGTCGCGGAGCGCCGCGCCGAACGGATCGAACGACCACGCCTCGGACGCGCCTGTCGGCACGACATCGGTGTGGCCGGCAAAACAGAGATTGGGCCGGCCAGTGCCACGTCGGGCATAGAGGTTGTGGATCTCGTCGCTGCCGTCGCCGCTGAAGACGAGGCGGTGGCAGGTAAAGCCAAGGCTTTCCAAAGCCTCGGCGACGACGGCGAGTGCACCCTCGTCCCGCGGGGTGACGCTCGGCCGGCGGATCAGCCGCGCGGCGAGCGCCGCCGGTTCCACACCCGCTTGGGTCATTCGCGCAGCAGGTCGTTGATCGAGGTCTTGGCGCGGGTCTGCTCGTCGACCTTCTTGACGATGACGGCGCAATAGAGGTGCGGCCCGGGGCTGCCGTCAGGGAGCGGCTTACCAGGGAGCGAGCCCGGCACCACGACCGAATAGGCCGGGACGCGGCCCGTATGGATCGCGCCGGTGTCGCGGTCGACAATCTTGGTCGTGGCGCTGATGAAGGTGCCCATCGCCAGCACCGAGCCCTCTTCGACAACGACGCCCTCGACGACCTCGCTGCGCGCGCCGATGAAGCAATTGTCCTCGATGATCACGGGCTCCGCCTGCAACGGCTCGAGCACGCCGCCGATCCCGACCCCGCCCGAGAGGTGGCAATTCTTGCCGATCTGCGCGCAGGAGCCGACCGTCGCCCAGGTGTCGACCATCGTGCCGCCGCCGACATAGGCGCCGACATTCACAAAGCTCGGCATCAGCACGACATTCGGCGCGATATAGGCCGAGCGCCGCACAAAGCATCCCGGTACAGCGCGAAAGCCGGCGTCGCGGAAGCGGTTGGACGACCAGCCGGCGAATTTCGAGGGCACCTTGTCCCACCATCGCGCGGCACCGCGTTCGGGGTCGGTCGGTCCGCCCGGGATCTCGACCATGTCGTTGAGCCGGAACGACAGCAGCACCGCCTTCTTGAGCCATTGATGGACCTGCCAGCCGCGGGCGGTCTTTTCGGCGACGCGCAGCCGCCCCGCATCGAGCCCGTCGAGTGCCGCTTCGACAGCGTCCCGCGCCGCGCCGCGGGTCGAGGCGCCCAGTGATTCGCGGTCCTCCCAGGCGGCATCGATGGTCGCGGCGAGATCGGCGTCGGTCATGGGGACTTCCGAAAAAGGTGGCGGTAGCCCGGATCGCCCGCACGATGATCGAGGGGGCCCGGCAGTG